>CAYTVP010000201.1:4413-8264 GCA_964441675.1 uncultured Solibacteraceae bacterium
GCCAGTCGATGTCGCCGACGTCGACTGGCTCGCCTCCGCGCGCGCGGGCAGCCCCGTGGTCAAGCGCTACGTCGCGACGTCCAACATCACGCTCCTGCTCGTCGTGGACACGGGGCGGCACATGGCCGCCACGGCCGCCTCGGCACCTTTGCCGCCATTTTTCTCGGCGGCCTGAACCGCCTTTCGCATGGATTCCGCGATCGATTTGGGATCAGCCACGCGGCCCTTGATCCAACCGCGGGATTCCGACTCGCCGTGCGCCAGAAATCGAACGCGTCCACTTTCGAGAGTGAGAAACACGACACGTGTTCGCGCGCTGCCGCTATCGATACCGGCGGCGATTACGGGTTTACTCGACACGGCGCGCTCCTTCTGAGTCCTGCACGGCGGTGATCCGATCTTCGAGGCGCAGATCGAGCGCGCGGGCATTTGGCAGCCGCCGCCGGATCTCGTCCAAATTCTCCAGAAAATGCTTCAGGCGGAGAGCGTAGCTCGAGTGGCCGAGATAGAGGACCATGGCGCGGCCGCCCACCGGATAGGTTACTTTCAGGTTGTCGGGATCCTGTAAGCCAATTTCGGAAATGTGATCGATGTGTGCCCCGACCTCGCTCTTGAGCGTCAGCATGCGGTGAATCCGCTGGCGGCGCTCCTGCTCGCTTTGCCTGGCGGTAATGCCGGTGACGACAGGCAGGCGGAAGCGCGCAGACTGATGAAGCGGCAGCAGTACGCCATCCTCATCGATCAGCGATGACGTCGACGAGCCTGAGCGTACGAAAGCGACGGGCTGCCGTTCGACAATGCGAACCACGACGCGATCCGGCCAGATGCGTGAAACGTGGGCGTCTCGCACCCAGTCGAGGGCAAGCAACTGGCGCCGGCGTTCCGCAATCGGAAACAGATAAACGCTCCGGCCGAGATCAGTTTGAAACAGCTTCTCGATCTTCTCTCGCGACGAATAGCGAACGCCATCGAGCACCACCGCGGGCACGGCGTCCTGTCCGCTCGCCGCGAGAACAAAACGAGGGCTCGAAATCAGGTACTGGTCCACCTGATGCCAGGCGAAAATCACTCCCGAGATCCCGGCGACGCCCGCCAAGGTATAGCCCGCAAAGCGCCAGGGGTTGAAGGCTTTGGCCGCAAGTTTTCCGGACATCAGCTTTGCGCCCCCAGCTTCTCGAGTACAAGATCACCCGCCTGCCAAACGTTTCCGGCGCCCAGGGTAAGCACGGCATCGCCCGATTCCGCCTTGGCGATTGCCATTTCCGCCGCCCGTTCGATCGTGCCGGCGTAGCTGGCGCTGCGATGTCCGAAATCACGCATCCGCTGAACAAGAACTTCAGCGGTAACACCCTCGATCGGTCTTTCGCTCGCGGCGTAGATATCGAGGACGTAGACATCATCCGCGGCCAGAAAACAGCGGGCAAACTCGTCCATCAGGTGCGCGGTGCGGGTGTACCGGTGAGGTTGAAAGATCGCCAGAATCCGGTGGAATCCGCAAAGCCGCGCCGCTGCCAGCGTGGCCTGGATTTCTGTGGGGTGATGTCCGTAGTCGTCGATAACAGCGACGCCGGCGCCGGAGCCTCGCGACTGGAATCGCCGGTCCACGCCGCTATAGAGTTCCAGTCCTTCGCGGATTTTCTCGGGTTGTACTTCCAGCTCCAACGCCACAGCGATGGCCGCCGTCGCATTGCGAACGTTATGTTCTCCGGGAACGTTTAACTGAAACGCGCCGAGATCGCGGTCGCGGAAGCGGATTGTGAATGTGCTTGCGAACGGTCCGCAGTTCATCGTCTGGATGCGCAGGTCGGCCTGTGCGCTTGTCCCGTACGTGATCGTTCGGCGCGCGATGGAGGGGACGATTGCCTGAACGTGCGGATCGTCCAGGCATACGATGACGGCGCCGTAGAACGGTACTTTGTTCACAAAATCAAGAAAAGCCGATTTGATGGCATCGAGGTCCGGGTAGTGATCCAGGTGCTCGCGGTCAATATTGGTCACCACGGCCAGAATGGGTGCCAGCTTCAGAAAGCTCCCGTCGCTTTCGTCGGATTCCACCACGAGAAAATCACTTTGCCCCACCCGCGCGTTCGAGCCGCCCATTGTGCCTACCCGCCCGCCTACGACAACAGTGGGATCGAGGCCGGCGTGACTGAGGATGGTCGCCACCATGGAAGTTGTGGTTGTTTTTCCGTGGCTGCCCGCAATGGCGATTCCGAACTTCAGGCGCATGAGCTCCGCCAGCAGTTCGCCGCGCGGGATCACGGGAATCTGCAGCCGGCGGGCTTCGACAATTTCGGGATTGTCCGGGCGAACGGCCGATGAAACGACTACCGCCTTGGCGCCCGCAACATTTCTGGCGTCATGACCCTCGGAAATTCGGGCACCCATTTGCGCCAGACGCTCTGTGGCGGGTGACAGCTTTGCATCCGACCCGGTGATTTCGTAGCCCAGGTTCAACAGCACTTCCGCGATGCCGCTCATGCCAATTCCTCCGGCACCGACAAAATGGAAACGCTGCTTCCGGAAAAACATTTTTAGCTGTTATTGTTTCGGCTTTCCGCGAGGGTGTCAATGAAATCTGGCGTCTCTTCGCTGTTTTGTTGATCGGTGAACGGTTGTTGAGACACAAAGCGATCCCAACCTTCGCCGAGGATTCGTGTAATAGCTGCGTGATCGATGCGGGTCATGGGCGGGCTACTTCTACAAGGACCTCCGCGGCGCGCAAAGCAGCGCCAGGCTTTGCCAGCGCGCGCGCTCTTGTGCTCATGCCGGTGAGAAGGGCAAGGTTTTCGACGTACTTCATCGTTGTTAAGAAAAGACGCTCTCCGGTTAATTCGGAATCGAGGATGACTTCGGCAGCTCCGGCCCGCTGCATCGCCTCGGCATTGCGGAGCTGATGATTGTCGGCAGCGCCAGGGAAGGGAACCAGCACCGATGGCTTTCCGGCCGCGGACAGTTCCGAGACGGCGCCGGCTCCGGACCGGCTCACTACCAGATCAGCAGCTTCGAGAGCGGCGGGCATGTCGGAGATGAACTCCGTAACCTCGCCGGGAACACGCGCCTGCTCAAACGCCGGAGCAAATTCGGCATGAGTCAATCTGCCGGTCTGGTGGAGAAACCGGACGGGCCACCCGGCGGTGGCAAACATAGGCCAGCTGTCGCGCGCGGCTTCGTTCAGTTTTCTTGAACCCTGGCTTCCGCCGGTAATCAGGATGGACAGGGGCTGGCGAGGCGGCGCCGGCGGAATCTCGAAAAACTCGCTGCGTACCGGCAACCCGGTAATCTCGGTACGGCCTTTGGGGAAGAATCGCTCGGCGTCCGGAAAGCTCAGCAGCGCCCGTGTGACCGAACCTCCCAGGCGGCGGCTGACAAAACCCGGGAGGGCGTTCGGCTCCATCAGGACTACCGGTAGATTGCGCCGGCGGGCAGCCATCATCGACGGCGCGGCCACGTAGCCGCCCATGCTGAACACCGCGGCCGGTTTACGCCGGTCGATGATCTGTGCCGCATCGGAGACCGCTTTCGGAAGCTGCGCCAGCGTCTTCAGCTTCGTAAGCAGCGGCACCCGATTGAACTGGCCGATGCGGATTGTTTCGAGCTCGAATCCGCTGGCAGGAACAATTTTTGATTCCATGCCGCGCGCTGTACCCACAAAAAACGCCGAGTGCCCTTGACGGCGAAGTTCCCGGGCGACCGCGATCGCAGGAATTACGTGGCCTCCCGACCCTCCTCCCGACATCAGAAACGTCATGTGGAACGCTCGCTGATGGATAGCAGCAAGCCGATCGAAACCAGGCTGCTCAATACGGACGTTCCTCCGTAGCTGATTAACGGCAGCGGAATCCCTTTCG
>CAYTVP010000202.1:0-8239 GCA_964441675.1 uncultured Solibacteraceae bacterium
GTCGAGAAATGTACGCACGACGCGATCGAGCCGGCGGACCTCTTGCGAAAGAATGGCGACATCCTTCTCTGCCTCGGGAATCTCTCCGCCGATACGCTCACGGAGGAGATCCAATCGCAAGGCCATCGAATTCAACGGATTTTTGATCTCATGCGCAACACCGCTGGTAAGCGCCGCAATGGCGGTCACCCGGCGGGACTCCTCGTCTCGATGGGCCTGTCGCAAATGCGCGCCCAACAACGTCAACTTAGATTCGACGGCGGACACCTCATCGGGTCCCGGTCCGGAGCCGAGCGATTCTCCGGCGATGCGGTCGATCGACTGGCTGATGCGCTTCAGGGGGGTAAGAGCTAGCTGTGCCGATGCAACCGCCAGCCCAATAGACAGAATCAGTGCCACGATTGCGAATACGCCCACGCTGTATAACTCGGGCATCACGGCGTCCCGCCAAAGGATCGGCGAGGAAAGTACCTGGATCGTAAAGACCGCCGTTCCGGCGCCTTTTACACCGAGTGGAATCCGCGTTTCGTAGTCGGACGAGGATGTCATGAGAATCAGCAATCGTGTAAGGGGATTGGCGGTCAGGATGCTCTGTAGCTGCACGCGCCCGACAGAGGCGGTGTCGACACGCGACGGATTCGAAGACGCGATGATGATTCCGGTTTCATCGAGAACTCCGATCTCGATAATCGAGCGTGTTTCCGCCATTGTCTGTTCGAGCAGCACGGCAAGGTTCGGATCGTCCGCCACGACCTTCCGCCAGATTGTTTTTGATTCTTCGAGCGTGCGGGGCTGCTGATCCTGAGTGGACATTGCGTGCGAGATCTGGCGCAGGAGGACTGCCTGTACCTGCCCGCCGGCGGCGTAGTTCCGCTCCACAGCCGCTTCCAGCCACGTGACAATCAGGCTGTTGACATGGAGAGCGAGCAGGACAAGAACAATCAGGGAGACAGTGGAAATCGTGAGCGCCAGCAGACGAGCGCGAAGGTTCATTCCGCCTCGCCGTACTGTTTCAGCTTGTTGAAGAGAGTCTTCGCGCTAATGCCCAGCAGCTCCGCCGCCCGTGTGCGGTTGTTCCCCGTGTGGTTCATCGTCAGCTCGATCAAGTGCCGTTCGGCTTCGTCCACGGTCATTCCCGGCCGCAGTACAACGGGAGAGCCTGCTGGCACAGGCGGCGCGGACATGGGGACACCCGCGAAACCAGGCGGCAGATGCGAGGTTTGGATGTTACCTTCGCCGGCCAGGATCACTGCACGCTCCACCACATTGCGCATTTCGCGCGCGTTGCCGGGCCAGCTATGCCGTCGAAACAAGGAAGCGACTTCCGGATCGAGCCCGGTCACGCGGCAGGAATGTTTACGGTTGAGCGCGCCGATCAGCGCCGCGGCCACCAGCAGGATATCGTCTCCGCGCTCGCGCAGCGGCGGTAGATGCACCTGAAAAACATTCAATCGGAAATAAAGATCTTCGCGAAAAGTCTGCTTGGCGATAGCGTCGCGCAGGTCGCGGTTGGTAGAGGCGATGAGGCGCACGTCCAGCTCGATCTCGCGTGCCGATCCCAGGCGGCGGACCTTTGAATCCTCCAACACGCGCAGCAGCTTTGCTTGAGTCGCCGCCGGCATGTCGCCGATCTCATCGAGCAGCAGCGTGCCGCCGCGCGCAAGCTCGAAGCATCCCGCGCGGCGTTCCACTGCGCCTGTGAAAGCACCTTTTTCGTGTCCGAACAGTTCGCTCTCGATCAGCGTCTCGGGAAGCGCAGCGCAATTGATGGCCAGAAACGGGGCATTGCTCCGCGGACTGAGATCGTGAATTGCTCTCGCCGCAAGTTCCTTGCCGGTGCCTGTTTCGCCGGTGATGAGAATTGTCGCCTTGGTGGGCGCCGCCTGTTCGATCATGGCGAACACCTCCCGCATGGCGGGCGATTGGCCCACCATATCGCCCATCCGTCCCTGGCTCGAAAGCTGCCGGATCAGACGCTCGGTCTGCCGCGCCATCCGCTGCTGCTGAAGAGCGCGCTCCAGAATAATCCGCAGCGCCTTTACCTGTACCGGCTTTTCCAGAAACCAGAAGGCGCGCAGATCGGATACCGTCTCCACTGCCGTTTCGATATTGCCGTAGCCGGTGAGGACAATGACGGGCGGAGCCCCGCTCCGCTTTTGCAGTTCCGCCAGAAACTGGCGCCCATCCATCACCGGCATATTGAGATCGGTGATGACAGCGTCGGCCTCGAGTGTTTCGAGAGCGGCAAGCGCCTCGGCTCCGTTCGAGGCGGTTTCCGTTTGATGACCCCAGTGGCGGATCATCTCCGAGAGCGCCGAGCGTTGATTCTCCTCGTCGTCTACAACCAGAACTAGCCCGCTTGTTGTCATGCCTTTTTTCTTTTTATTGTGCGCAATGCTTACTGCAATAGCTTACGGACGAAATCGAGAGAAGAGGCACTCAGCTCCCAGGCGTTCGGAAGAAAGCAGAGATCGATCACCCACCAGTCAACGCCGGGCACCGCCCGGAGCTTACGCCCGAGACGCTCGAAATCAATATTGCCTTCCCCAAAAGGCGTGTGCGTGGAGGTTTCGTCGTTATAGAGCGTGCCGTCCGAATCGATGACGTGAATGGCGCCGATCCGGCCCGCGCTCAAATCCAGCATCTGCTCGATGCCCCCACGCAAGGTTTCGGGATTGCCGTACTGCCGCACTCCAGCGACGGAACACATATAGGCATGGCAGGTATCGAAAAGCAGATAGAAATTGGGGTGGCCTACCTTTTCATGCAGCTCAAGGATCTCGGTGGGCTTGTTGAAGGTGTACCCTGGCTCGAACTCCCACGCTACGCGTATCCGGGCCTCATTGCCGAAATCGCAGGCGCGATGCCAGATGTCGCTCAGGCGGTCCATTGCGGCCGCGTAGTCATCTTCGGGGATGGAGCCTGGCGCTGCACCGGAGTCCACGCGAATCATCGGGCACTGCATATCACGCGCAAGCTCCAGGTTCCGGCGAAACAAATCTAAATAACGGTCCTGGTTGCCGGGAACTGTTGGATTGGCGGCAAGCAGGTCGGGGGAAAAACCGGAAACGTCAAGGCCAAGATCCGTAATCTGTGTTCGCAGCTGGCTTCGCTGCTCCGAGGACGAGAAGCCTTCGAGGGTAAGGTGAGGCGGAAAGCCGGATAGCTCAATTCCGTCGTAGCCCGTCTGCGCGGCATGCTCCAGAACCTGATTTAAGGGGACCGGATGATCGGCATACGGACCAAACGAAAACGCCCAACTTGGGAGCGAGATCTTCTTCACCGAAATCCCGTTATAGCATTACGCCGGGACGCCAGTCTGTACTCGATGTCAGTTCGCTAGAATCACGAGGAATGACTGCACCGTTTCGACAGGATGGAAAAGTTGCGCTGGTTACCGGCGGCGCGAGTGGAATCGGCGAACAAACATGTCGCGCGTTTGCCGGTGCTGGAGCGAAAGTACTAATTCTGGATCTTGATTTACCCAGGGCGGAGAAGCTGGCCAAGGAGCTTCCGGGTTCCGAGCCTCTTAAATGCGACATCACGGACGAAAAGAACGTAGAGGTGGTCTTCAGCAAGATCCCACGTTTGGACGTTTTAGTGAACAACGCCGGTATTGGGCTGGTAGGCAGTGTGACGGAAACGAACCTCGAAGATTTCCAGCGATTGTTTCGTGTGAATGTGGAAGGATCGTTTCTGGTCACCAAGCATGCTATCCCCTTGTTAATTGAATCGAAAGGGTCGGTGGTCAATATCGGATCGGTGGCGGGGCTCATCGGTGTAAAAAAACGTTACGCCTACTGCGCCACCAAGGGAGCGGTGGTAGCCGCGACCAGGCAACTGGCGGTAGATTACCCGACGGAATTTCGCGTGAACTGTATCTGCCCGGGTACTGTCGATACGCCCTTCGTCGAGGGATATCTGGAGAAGTATCATAAGAATGAGAAAGAAGAAGTCCGCGCCCAACTAAATCAAAGACAACCAATCGGGAGATTGGGGCGGCCGGACGAAATCGCCTACCTCGCGCTGTACCTGGCGAGCGCGGAAGCAAACTTTGTAAACGGTTCGGTAATCACTATCGATGGCGGGTGGACCGCGGCATAAATCGCAAATAGTACTTGACCAAAATGCCGCACTGCCCTGAAAATTAAGAGGTTCGAGATATGCGGCAGATAGCTTTTTTCCTTTTACTGTTTTTCGCGGCGTTGCCGCAAATAACACTGGCTGCCACAGCCCAAAAAAAGTCTGCCGCAAGTAAAGCGACCACAAAGGCTTCCGCTGGTACGAAGGCGAAGAGCGCCACCAAATCCGAACGCAAGGCCGCGGTGGCCAAAAAGAGTGGTCAGAACAAGTCCGCGGCGAAATCGAAGTCGGCGGTGGGTAAGAAAGCGGCGGTGCGCACGAAAGCCACCAAAGCGAAGAGCACGACATCCAAAAGCGTTGCCTCCAAGAGCGCCACTTCCAAAAGTGCTAAGCCGGTGAAAGCCAGTGTCCGTTCGACAGGTTCGAAGAAAGCTACCAGTACGAAGGCGCGGAGTACCTCATACCGCCGCTACCGTCAGATCTGGTCCGAGCCGACCTATGCGGATTCGACTGTCGGCGACCGCATTGAGGGCGAGGACCTTGTGGTGCGTCGCGCCGCAGTGGAGGCTCTGGGGCCGTACAACGGCGCCGTCCTGGTGGCCGATGCGGGTACGGGCCGCATCCTGACCATCGTCAATCAGAAGCGTGTTATGACGAGCGGATTTACTCCGTGCTCCACAATTAAGCTCGTCACTTCAGTTGCCGGCCTGGTGGAGGGTGTCATCACTCCCGAAACTATTCTGAAGATCAACCGGCTCGAACGGATGAAGTTGACGGAAGCACTGGCCCGGTCCAACAACCCCTACTTTCAGCTTGTCGGCAAAGAACTTGGTTTCGAAAAAGTTGCGTATTATGCCCGCCTCATGGGCTTGGGCGAAAAGGCCGGATTGAATATCAAGGGCGAGGAGCCTGGTCTGTTGCCGGAAGCGGAACCCCGCGCGAGCGGCGGAGTCGGGATCATGTGCGCTTATGGCGTGGGAGTGGAACTGACCCCGCTGCAGCTTACCGCTATGATGTCGATGATTGCCAACAACGGAACGCTGTATTGGCTGCAGTATCCGCGATCGAAAGTGGAAGCCGAGACATTTGTGCCGCAGATCAAGCGGCAGATGGACCTTTCGAAGGTTGTTGACCAGCTACGCCCCGGCATGGAAGGGGCTGTCGAATGGGGCAGCGGACATCGCGCCCGCAGCGCTTCGGAATCCGAGGAGCCGATTTTCGGCAAAACGGGCACATGCACTCATAGCGACCAGCGCACGCATCTGGGGTGGTTTGGCTCGTTTAACCAGGTTGGCGACAGGAAGTTAGCCGTGGTTGTGCTGCTGACCGGCGGGCGGCCCGTAAACGGGCCCGTCGCATCCGGTGTCGCCGGTGCGGTGTATCGCATCCTGAACGGCCAGGACTACTACCGCCCGAGCGGGGCGGAAGTCAGTCAGGTTTCGTCGCTCGACGAGTCCACTACCTTGTCCCGGTAGACGGCATCGAACATCGCCTGTTTCAACTCGTTCAAGCCCTGTCCCGTGACCGCCGAAATGCGGTAGAACGGCATCTGGTGTCCGGCGGCTACCTTCTCCAGGCTCTCGACACGTGAGAGATCCTGCGCGGCATCCATTTTGTTGGCCACTACAATCATCGGCTTTTCCGTCATCTCCGGGCTAAACCTGTCCAATTCCCGCAGGATGATTTCGAAATCTTCCACCGGGTCACGGCCGCTGCCCTCCGAGACATCCACCAAATGCAGCAGGATGTGCGTTCGCTCGACATGCTTCAAGAACTGGATTCCCAGGCCATGGCCTTCCGATGCGCCCTCGATCAATCCCGGAATATCGGCGATGACCAGAGTTCGCGCATCGCGTGGGTCGTCCCAGCCCATGACTCCCAGGTTCGGCTCCAGGGTGGTGAACGGATAATCGGCGATCTTCGGTTTTGCCGCGGAAAGCCGTGAAATCAGGGTCGATTTTCCAGCGTTCGGAAAGCCGACCAGCCCTACATCGGCCAATAGCTTCAGCTCCAGGCGCAGCCGCTTCTCGTCGCCTGGACGGCCTGGCTCATGTTCTGTGGGAGCCTGATGGGTGGAAGTGGCAAATCGGGCATTCCCGCGGCCGCCGCGCCCTCCTACAGCCACAGTGAACCGGTCGCCAATGTTGACAAAATCGTGAAGCAGCTCGCCGGTTGCGTCCTCATAGACGGAGGTTCCCACCGGAACCGGGATGTCGATCGATGAGCCATCGCGGCCCGTGCGATTCGAGCCCTCGCCATGCCGTCCCCGCTCGGCTTTGTGTTCGGGATTAAAGCGCAGGTGGAGCAGCGTGTTGTAGTGCGGGCTGGCTTCCATTACGACGTCCCCGCCGCGGCCGCCGTCGCCACCGCTCGGACCGCCGCGCGGAACAAATTTCTCCCGGCGAAATGCGAGGCAGCCGTTGCCGCCATCGCCCGCTTTCACCAGGACACGGACTTCATCGATGAACATGGACTTGATTAAAGAGCGTGGAAAATACGAAACGGGCTGCACGGTACTTTGCCGGCAGCCCGTTTCGCTTTGATTCGAAAGACAGAATTTAGGGTTCGAGGGCGGTGATTGTCACCCAGCGGCCCATGCGGCCGCGGTCGCGGAATTGCACGACGCCAGGAATTCGCGCATAAAGAGTGTCGTCCTTGCCGATCCCGACGTTTTCCCCCGGTTTGATTCGGGTGCCGCGCTGCCGGACGATGATCGATCCGCCGGTAACCGTTTCTCCGGCGAATGCCTTCACGCCGAGTCGCTGGGCGTTTGAATCGCGCCCGTTTCTGGAACTGCCTACACCTTTTTTACTTGCCATGCCGTAAAACCCTTACGCGGTAATATCGTCGATCTTGATTGCCGTATATGACTGACGGTGGCCAATCGTCCGCTTATACTGCTTCTTGCGTTTAAACTTGAACACGATTGTTTTTGGGCCGCGATCCTGTTCCTGAATCGTGCCGGTCACTTTTGCTCCGGATACGGCCTCTCCCACCGAGAGTTCCGTGCCGTTGTGAAGCGCGAGTACGTGCCCCAGCTCCACGCTCTCTCCGGGTTGTCCGGCAATTTTCTCGATGCGGACTACTTCTCCGGGAGCTACTCGATACTGCTTGCCACCGGCACCAATGACTGCGTACATATGTCCTCTTGATTTGGCACACGTCTACCGGTGCCGCGAAGCTTCAGTTTACTACATTCATTGAGACCCTTGCCAACCGTCCCTCGGGCGATAGAATGCCAGTTATGCGGAAGACTCTCTCGATTGTCGCGCTTGCTGCCCTCGCCGGCGCGCTCGTTGTCTGGAGCCCTTGGCGGCCAACCGTCGAGGCCGCCGATCCCTTGATGGACGGATTCTCGAAAGTAGCAATCGCGTCCGTATCCGACGCAGTGGACCAGGTAACCGGCCAGCGCGGCTTTCTGGCACATGACATGCGTCCGCGGACCGAAGGGCCCAAAACTCCGGAGCGATTCGTAGGCCGCGCCCGGACGGCTCTACTTCGGCAGACTACACCGGAGAAGGCAACGGCCGAGTTGAGCGCCAAGCACTCGGTTGAGATGATCGACGGGGCACAAGCCGGCGAAGTAGGGGTCATCGTAGTCGAAGGTTCGCTTGATGTTGCAGGAATCGGAGGGCTGATGGCGACGGCCGCCAAGGCCCGGGGCATGTCGGGCATCGTGGTGGATGGGGCCGTGCGCGATGTAGTGGAAGTTCGGGGCCTCGGGTTGCCAATCTTTGCGCGGAGTGTTGTTCCGTCCAGCTCGGTTGGCCGCTGGGCCACCGCGGCGAATCAGGTTCCTGTCGAATGCGCCGGCGTCAGCATTCACCCCGGCGACATTCTGGTAGCGGGTGAGGATGGTGTCGTTCGCGTTCCCGCTGCAAAGGCTGCCGAAGTGTTGAAGAAAGCCCAGGAGATCGACGAACGGGAAAGCAAGATGGTGCCCTACATCCTGGAACAGAAGTCGCTAACGAAAGTCGTACAGCTGTTTAAACGAATTTAACCGGCTGGAAGCGAAATAGTCGGCAATCAACCCTAAACTTTTGCGCTCAAAGTGCCGATGAAGAGCGCATATGAATGAGCGCCGTGTAGAAACGCGACTGCTTTGCGCCGACCTGGTGAAGGTCGAATGGCGGGATCCGGCAGGAGTGCACTCACT
>CAYTVP010000203.1:0-8183 GCA_964441675.1 uncultured Solibacteraceae bacterium
GCTTCCCGCCGATCATCTGCTGCTATCAGCCCCCAATCTTGTGGCCACGCCGCACATCGGCGGTTCGACCGAGGAAGCCCAGGAAATCGTCGGGGTCCGCATCGTCGAGCAGGTAGTTCAGTATTTGCAGAACGGTGTCGCGATTAATGCCGTAAACATGCCGGCACTTTCGCCGGAACAGTATCGGGCTCTGGGCCCATACATTTCCCTTGCCGAAAAGCTGGGTGCATTCGCGATCGGCATCAGCAGCGGCAATCCGAAGGCTGTGCGTTTCATCTACTCCGGCCGCATTGCCGAACTGAACACCACGTTGCTCAGAAACGCGGGGTTGGCCGGCTTGCTGAACCCCTCGCTTACCCACAAGGCGAACCTGGTGAACGCGCTTCAGTTGGCCGGCGACCGCGGTCTCAGCATCACTGAAGTTCATGAAAGCCGCAGCGCCACTTATACGGATTCGATCCGCCTCGAACTTGAAACAAGCGACGAAACGATCTCGGTTGAGGGTGCTGTCGTCTTAGGCGATGCGCGTCTCATCCGCGTGAACGGAATTTACTGCGAGGCGAAACTGGACGGATATCTCACCTTCCTGGTGAACGAGGATGTGCCGGGGGTCATCGGTTTCGTCGGTGGCGTCATGGGCAAAGCCCAGGTGAATATCGCTAACTTTTCCCTCGGGCGCTCGGAGCGTCCGGAGCAGCCCGGGTTCCCACTGGTCGCTGTGAGCGTTGTTGAGACGGATGCGCCCGTTCCCGCCCCAGTGCTCGAAGGGCTGCTTGCCAACAAGGCAGTGAAACTGGCCCGCAACATCGAGCTACATAGCTAAGCATTGCCGCGACGACTCACCCTAGGGATTCTGCTTTTTGCCCTGGTGAGTCGTCTGCAGCATATTCGCGTGCTATGGGTGGAAGAAGCCTATCCCACGGTTGCCGCCATCAATATCCTCGCCGGCAAGATTCCATACCGCGATTTTTGGTTCGACAAGCCGCCCCTTTTTCCGTATCTCTATACCCTGTGGCTGGCCGATCCCGGTTTAGGATTGCGCTTTGCGGGCGCGGCGTACATCATGCTATGCGCCTGGCTGATGGCGCGCCTTGCCGGTACCTGGGTGGCTGGCGTTTTGCTCGCGTTCTTCCTGATTTTCGATGTCCCCTCAGCCACTATCGTGCTCGGCCCGGATCTATTGACGATTGCGCCGGTCCTGGGAGCGCTGCTCCTGCGCCAGCGGCCCTTAGCTGCCGGCATGATCCTCGGTCTGGGGTTCCACTGCAATGTGAAGGCTGCTCTATTCCTGGTTTTGATCCCATCCTGGTATTCGGCCGCCGGCTTTCTGGCGGTTGCGGCGCCGGTGTTCGTATGGCCCGGTTACTGGGAGCAGGTGTGGCAGTGGGGCGCAATTTATGCCAGGGATACGTTTCTCGAATCGCCCTGGCGCGAAGGGCTGCTGAAGACAGCAGGCTGGCTCGGCTTTCATGCCGCGCTGGTGATCGCAGCGATTCGGGCACGCTGGGATCGTACGTTGATTCTCTGGATCGCCGTGGCCGGACTCTGCGTCATAGCCGGGTTGCGCTTCTTCCCGCGCTATTACTTCCATCTTCTGCCGCCGCTCTGTCTTGCTGCGGCGCAAGGTCTGCCCCGGTTCGGAAAATGGCGGTGGGCCGTTGTTGCCTTCCTGGTCATTCCGGCAGTTCGATATGGCCCGTCGTACCGGGATGTGGAGCACTCGCGCGATCTCGCCATGTTTCGCGATGCCCGCCAGGCGGCCACCATTGTAAGAAGCATAGCCGCGACCGGAGACACGACTTTCACGTGGGGTTACCGTCCCGAAATCGATGCGTTGACGCGCTTGCCCGCGGGCACTCGTTTTCTCGAGTCCCAGCCCTTGACCTGTGTTTTTGCCGATCGTCACCTGAAGAGCGCGAAGCCCAGCGGCCCGCTCGAAGACTGTGCTCGCCGGCGCGCGGAATTGACGCAATCCCGCCCGACGTTCGTGATCGACGGAATCGGGCGCTATAACCCGGAACTTGCGATCAAAAATTATCCGGACCTTGCCGATTGGCTAGCCCAATATGAAACGGTCGCGATCATGAATGGTACGATTATCTATCGGGCACGGAAACTATGATCGTCCTACTGACTATGTCTCTTCTAGCGGCTTCGGCCCATGACTTCTCGATGAAAACCATCGAAGGCAAGCCGGTGGAGCTGGCTCAATTTAAAGGGAATCCGGTATTGTTCGTCAATGTTGCAAGTAAGTGCGGTTACACGAAACAGTATGCCGGACTGGAATCCCTCTACCGGAAGTATAAGGACAAGGGGCTGATAATCGTCGGAGTTCCTGCGAATAACTTCGGTGGCCAGGAGCCGGGCAGCGATGAGGAGATCAAGACCTTTTGCTCCCGCAACTATGATGTGACTTTTCCGATGCTGTCGAAGGTTTCCGTCAAGGGGAGTGACATGACTCCGCTCTACGGCTATCTCACTCAGACCGGCGGCGACGTGAAGTGGAACTTTACAAAGTTCTTAGTCGGGAAAGACGGCAAAGTGATCGCTCGTTTCGAGCCGAAGGTAGAGCCGGAGTCTACCGAGCTTATGGCTGCCGTTGAGCAAGCTCTGAAATAATAGCCTTCGGCTCCAGCGTAAGCACCTTATTTTCAGTTATCTTGGCATACTGCATCGGCAGGCTTTGCCCAGCCAGATAGTGTTCCCACTGGTCGCGAAAGTGGCCGGAAAACATATGGCCGGATTGGCCGATCGTCACGTTGTTTAACGAGTTCTCCCAGTCTGCCAGATCTGCGATAAACCGCATTGAAGGACCCAGTGTGGCGGTGGTCTGCTTCACAGCGGTGGAAGCACCGTCCATGGGGACCGGCCCAAGCCGGAAGTATCTTCCAGCCCAGGGTATCCTGCTGAGTACCGGGTGAGCGATCGTCACCTGCAGATAATTTCCCCAGCGCCACTTCCGGAGATCGTTGCCATGCGCGCGGCGACCCTCCGCAAGCGCGCTGGAGAGCGCCTTGCGAAGCAGCTCGTTCCAATCGCTGCACCATCCTTCGGGCCTCTCGCGAAGAAAGGCGGCTACGACGGCCGGCGCCATCCGTGTCCTGTAGATCGAACCCTTGCCCGGTGAGGCAGCATCGCCCAGCATTCGCCGCAGGTGTTGGTAGGCGAGAGTGGCAATCAGGGGCGCTGCCATGTCCTTGCCGGTTTGCCCGTTCCATTCCTTCAGTAACGTAGCCGCTTCGGCGAGCTCCGCATTCCCGTCTGCTGCGGCGGCCAGGTCGCGACCCAAGGATCGCAAAAAGTCGGAGTAAACATCGGTTTGGACGCTCAGCATGTCCTCGGCGCGCCAGCCCTTTCTGGCCGCCAGCCGCTGCCGGATCTGCCGATCCCGGTAGGGTGCTGCGAATTCGCCATTGATTCGCGTGGGAGTCTGTGGCGGCCACGGATTCTGATTGGCCGTCACAATCATGCCCGACGCCGGATTGAATGACGAAGGGAGGCGCTCAAAGGAAATGTAACCATCCCATTCAAACTCGCCGCTAATGCCATCCACCGGCACGTCGCCGTTGTAGTTGCGGCGCTGCGGCAACAGGCCGGCCGCCTGATAGCCGATATTGCCGTCGATGTCCGCGTAGACGAAATTCTGGCCGGGACCAACAAACTCTCGCAGTGCCGCGCGGAATTCGGTCCAGTTGCCCGCGCGGTTCAGGCGCAGAAACGGGAAGCGGAAGTGGCCGGCTTCCGTTGCCGTCCAGCGGAGCGCCAAGGCACGCTTTCCCAGTAGAAAACCCGCCGGGCCGTGCCGGGTGATCCATTGCTGAAAGACGTGCGGATTTCTGCCCTTGATAAAAATGCGTTCTGTTTCGAAGCGAGCTTGTTCGACGCCGCCGCGCACAAGGTACTGCCCGGATCCCGGGTCTAATCGTTCGATATAAAGATCCTGTACATCGAATCCAAGATTCGTGACGCCCCAGGCGATCCGTTGGTTGTGTCCCACGATCACCGCAGGCAATCCCGGCAGGCTGACGCCGGTAACGTTCAGATCGCCTGCCTGGATGTGAACCTGGTACCAGGTCGAGGGAAAAGAAAACTCGAGATGCGGGTCGTTTGCGAGGAGAGGTTTGCCGCTGGCGGTCCATTTTCCGGACAGCGCCCAGGCGTTCGATCCCGGCGCTGTTTCGCGGCCTGAGCGTACGGGGAATAGCGCCTCAACCTTCTCCCGGTCGCCGCCTTCGAGCATCTGGGCTTTGAGCAACTCGTCTTGCCATGAACTGGTAAGCGTGCGATACATGTGCAGACCGACGACAATAGAGTCCACAATCGACCATGGCCGCGGTTGGTAGCCGAGCATGGAAAACTCCACAGGCAGCATCTCCCTCGCGTTATCGATGTATTGATTCACGCCGCGCGCATATGCCGCGAACATGGAGCGATTTGCATTGCTGAGGCTGGCGGCATGCACTTCCGCAATGCGGCGCAGCCGGAGCCGGCGCGATTCGATATCGGCTGAAAGCGTCACTGGCCCGAGAATCTCGGAAAGCTCACCCGACGCGTACCGGCGGATCATGTCCATCTGCCACATGCGATCCTGTGCGGTGGCATAGCCTTGCGCAAAGAAACCATCCTCCAGCGTTTTCGCCCGAATGTGCGGAACACCGTACGCATCGCGCACGATAAAAGACTCCTGCTCTACCCTGGCGCTCATCAATCCGCCGGTCCAGGGCGTCGGCCGCCAGACGTACCAATAAACGGCAATCGCACCGCTCAACAGTAAAAGCGCGATAACAGCGTTAACATAACGGAGAACCCGGTTCACGATCCCATCGTAACCATGGACAACGCGTATATCGGATATCGCAGCCTGCTGCTGCTCTTTCTCACTGCGGTAAACGCGTTTTTCTCAGCCGCGGAAGTGTCGCTCCTGTCCGTGCGTCCGTCTAAGATGCAAGCGCTTGCCGCGCAGGGAAACATCGGCGCTCAGGCGGCCATGACGTTGATCAACAACATGGAGCGCATGATCTCTTTGTCGCAAGTGGGGATCACCATCGCAAGTCTCGGCATGGGCTGGGCGGGTGAGGAGGCGATGTACGCCTACCTGGTGCACGTGCTTCAGCCGATCTCGACACCTCAAACGGAGATCGTCATTCATGGCCTCAGCTTTGTCTTTTCGTTTCTCTTGCTGACTTTTGTTCTGGTGGTGCTCGGCGAGGTAGTGCCGAAGAATCTCGCCGTCGAGAAGGCGGAACGGATGGCGGTGCTGACATCACCGGCACTGCTGGTGTGCTACCGCATGCTGGAGCCATTTGTCTATGTGGTCGAGCGCAGCTCCGCTTTTGTCTCGCGTCTGTTCGGTTTGAAGGGTATTTCGCCCGGCGGGGCGCATTCGGCCGAAGAGATTAAACACATCGTTTCCATCAGCGGCACGGAGGGACATCTCCCGCTTTTCGAACAAAAGGCCATTCATCACCTGCTCGATCTCCGGCTATTGGTCGCCCGCGAGGTGATGGTGCCCCGCGGCAGCGTGGTTTCGGTTCCGATCGATGCGCCGCTGGATGTCGTGCTCCAGACAATGGCGGAGCATGCATATTCGCGTGTCCCGGTCTACCAGGACCATCCGGAGAACATTGTCGGCGTCATACACTCGCGCGAGTTGATCCGGATCTGGCATGATTACCGTGCCGCCGGCGAGCATGCCGCCTCCCTGCCGCCCTTTCGCCTGGTGGACTGGATGCACAAGCCACTGGTCGTGCCGGAAACTAAGCCGCTGAATGCCCTCATCGATCAGTTCCGGTTGGCGCACCAGCATATGGCCACCGTGGTGGACGAGTTCGGCACGATTACCGGACTCATCACTATGGAGGACGTCTTCGAGCAGGTATTCGGGGAAATCGAAGATGAAAACGACATCCGGCAACCCCACAAGGACGAGTCCGATCTGATCGAAGTAGAGGGCACGATTCCCATACGCGACCTCGAAATGCAGTTCGGTATTGAGGTTCCCTTTGAGGACAGCTTTGAGACGCTGGCTGGATTCCTGCTCTCCCGATTCGGCTTCATACCGAAAGGCGGGGAGCAGGTAGCCGAGGCCGGCCGCCGGTTTACCGTTCTTGCGATGGACCGCAACCGGATCGCCCGTGTCCGGATCGAGCGCCTGGAGCCGGAAACGGGGTCGGCGCTGTCCCAACGCGGCCCCATAACTGCCTGACCCCGAAAAAGACCTTTTGCAGCCTCGATCGCGGCGCTAACATCCAATAAGAATGGCAAACGAAAAGATCAATATCGGCCTGACCGATGCTCAACGTAAGGGTTCCACTGAGATTTTGAACGGCTTGCTCGCTGATGAATCCGTTCTGTACACCAAGCTGCGTAATTTTCACTGGAACGTTGTCGGTATGGAGTTCGAGGAGCTACATGAGATCTTTGAGGAGCAATACAATCAGGTCTCCTCGATCGTCGATGAAATTGCGGAACGGGTACGGCAGCTGGGTGAAACTCCCATCGCGACGATGAAGGAATTCCTCGCTACCTCCCGCCTTAAGGAAGCTACCGGGCAGCACACGCCCCAACAGATGCTCACCGCCTTACGCGACGATCACGAGGCACTGATTCGCCAGATGCGCACGGACCTGGAGAAAGCCAAAGACGAGTTCAATGACGCCGGAAACCAGGACGAGATCACTGGCTGGATGAAGCAGCATGAGAAGGCTGCGTGGATGCTGCGCTCGATGCTTTTGAAAGGGTAAGCCAGCCGGCCATCAGGAACAGCGCTCCCGCCCAATAAGGCGAGGGAGCGCCTAGTTCATCGAATAGCACGCCAGCGAATATCGGCCCGATCGTCCTGGTGAGACTTGCCAGCGATTGGGCCACTCCCAATATAGAACCTTGATCGTTCGAGCTGACGCGGCTGGATAAAAGGCCCATAATGGTGGGATTCGTCATTCCGAATCCCATCGCGATCGCCATGCACGCCGGGTACAGCACCCAAGGTTCGCGCGCAATCGCGATCCCTGCAAAGCCCGCTGCCGCTAAAATCACCGACATTCCTGCCAGGCGAAACCCATCCACTCGTCCCGAAATCCGCCGCAACAGAACTCCCTGCGTAAGAACCCCGATTCCGCCGATCGCAACGAAGACGGCCGCAACCTCGCCCGGTCCCCAATCGAAACGCCGGGAGGCAAATACGGCGAAGTTGCTTTGAAGTGCCGCCATCGCGAAATTCAGGAAGAATCCCGCGGCAAAGAGCAGCGTTAGCGGTTTGATGCGTACAGCGGCATAGATTCTTGTCAAGGGGTTGACGTCCCTTAGCCGAAACGGCGCCTGGGTCCGCCGGGATTTCGGCAGCGATTCCGGAAGCGCGAACCATGCCGCGGCTACCGTCGCGAGCGACAGCCATCCGGCAGCAAATGCCGGTGCCGACAAGCTGATCTTACTCAGCAAACCGCCGGCCGCCGGTCCGATAATGAAGCCCAGCCCAAAGGCAGCTCCGATCAGGCCAAAGTTTTTGGCGCGGTCCTCCGGCGGGGAAATATCGGCAATATAGGCCTGTGCCGCCGAGATGTTGCCGCCCGTAACGCCATCGAGAATCCTCGATCCAAACAGCAGCCATAACGAACTCGCCCACCCGAACATGAAATATCCGATAGCGGTGCCAAGCAGGCTGACGAGCAGCACCGGCCGGCGTCCGAAGCGGTCACTCAACGCGCCGAGTATCGGGCTGGCCAAAAACTGGGCACCCGAAAACGAAAGCGCCATCAAGCCTACGATCAGAGCATCCTCGCGATACTCGCGAAGGACGAACGGAACCACCGGCATCAGAATCCCCATGCCCAGCAGGTCCAGAAAAACGGTCAGGAAAATAATAACCAGCGGTCGGCGCATTTACTCGAAGAGGGGATGCTGCGAACCCCGGCGAACCCCAAAGTGCGAGAACGCCCTGTCCGTCGCGACACGTCCTCGCGGCGTGCGATCGATAAAGCCAAGTTGGATCAGGTAAGGCTCGTAGACTTCCTCGATTGTAGCGGCCTCTTCGTCGATAGAGGCCGCGATGGTATTCAATCCGACCGGTCCACCGCCGTATTTCTCGAGGATGGTACGCATGATCTTCTGGTCAATTTCGTCAAGTCCATATCGATCGACGTCCAGCAGATCGAGGGCGGTTCGTGCCACCTCCGCCGTTACCGTTC
>CAYTVP010000204.1:0-8147 GCA_964441675.1 uncultured Solibacteraceae bacterium
GGGAAACTATCAGGAAGATCGCGAGAAGTTTCCGGGCGGCTTGGCCAATATCTCCGCCAAAGTTCACGGTCGCGGAATGAAGTTTGGCTTATGGGTAGGCCCGAATATTGTCGATAGCCGTCTGGTGGGCACCACGATTCCCAAGGAATGGATTGCCAGCTTCGAAGGCAAAGATCGCGTGCTGACGATTAGGGAATGGGAAGCTACCTGCCATCAGGTTTGTCTTGGATGCCGCGACTACGTCGAGTTTTTGAAGAAGACTCTTGCCGGACTGGTACGCGACTTCCAACTCGACTGGCTGAAGTGGGACAACTCCGGAATTCCGGGAATCCCCGGTCGATGCGATCGCTCCGACCACGGTCATCAACAAGGTGACGGCAGCTATCAAGCTTTGCTCGGCCAGTATGAGGTGTATCGATACTTACACCGGGAATTTCCCGAACTCGTCCTGGAACAGTGCGGATACGGCAGCCGGCTCGACTACGGGCTAGTCGATACGATTCGTGCGAACTGGTTGAGCGATGCCAGCTTTCCTTCTAAACACGTCCGGCAGAATGCTCTGGCTGGGAGCTACATCTATCCTTCCGCATACAACGGCGCTTGGATTGTGAGGGATCCCGAAATCGAGAAGATAACCGATCCGGACACTCTCGACAGTATCTATCGCAGCCGGATGATGGGATTGTTTGGATTCGGAACGCTGACGGGTAAACTGCCCGAGCGCGTATCGCTCTACCCGAAACCAGTGCTTGAGGCAGCAAAACGAAATATTCCGGTCTACAAAAAATACCGGCACCTTCTACTGGAGGATGTCTATCATCTCTTTCCTGCCACGGGTTCTCCGGAAGGTTGGCAGGCAGTGCAGTTCGCAAAGGCGGACGCTTCTGAATCGGTTGTTTTATGCTTCCGCAGCGGCAGCCCGCAATCATCGGTGCGGTTACCCGTCAAGGCAGTGCGGGCCGCGGATCGTTACCGAATCGCAAACGCCAGGAACGAAGAGATGGCGACGCTATCGGGAAGTCAGCTCCTTCGCGAAGGACTTATTGTGAACCTTCGAAAGGCTGAGATGTCGGAAGTCTTCTTCTTGCAGAAGGTTTAGTTTAGAGAACCTATGCTGTCATTGGCAACAGGGCCGCCGCAACCTTTCGAATACCGTCCAGCGACCCCGAGAATGCCCAAATCTGGCTGACGTCCTCGCAGGAAGACACACCCGTCGCGCCGCCGATGGCGGGAACGTGATATTCCAATTCGCTAAAGGCGCCCCATTTGCTATTGACGTTGCAAGCTTGCACGGCATAGCCAAAGTTGCCTGTCTCGCGCCATGGTACGTCGACGTATTCACCCGAGGGATTGACGAAGAAGTTCCGAATGATGAGAACGTGGCGACCTTCTGTCGAATACTGATAGCCGACTCTGCCGGTGACACTGACTGCTCGCAGACCGAGCTTGTGTTCACCGGCCGCGTGCATACGATAGCAAACGGAGCGGTCCGCCACGACCAGGTCGGCGGCGGCGATTTCGCCCATATAGACCTTGGGACTCGCTCGATCATAGGTGGCAATATGAAGTTTGCCTCCGTGTGGCATCTGTACGAGATTCCACAATCCAACAGCCGTTTCCGATAGACCGTCACCCAGAATGCGGAGTGCCGTGTGCTGCGTGTAGCCGGCGTAGGTGATTGAGGCGTCGCCCTTCCATTGGTCTTCGTATCGCAAAGGGTTTGCCGCCGGACCTACCCACTTCGCAATCTCGAGAGGGATCTCCTTCTTTGTTCGCGATACCTTCAGCACCATCTGGTTTACCATTCGACGTTGCCCATCGCAGTCGACGACCTGGTAATTGCCCGGATCCAACTGACGCTGCTGCCAGTAGGTGGACATGTCCAGATTCGGAAACTGAGGAAAGAAGAAATCAACCTCTGGAGCAAGCCAGGTGCGGTCGCCGCCGGAATTGTGCCAGTCATCGCCGGCGTAGAATTGCCTGGCGGATTCCGCATTCTCGAGGGCTGGGTTCGTCCAATAAAGGTTGGAGTCCTGCGACGGGCCTGACAACCCCAACACTCGTCCTCCGTGCAGAAGTTGCAGCACTTGCGAACCGTCTGCCGAGCGAAAAAGTAATGTCTGTTTATCGGCGGCTTCTAGAGTCAACTGCAACTGCGACAGGCTGATATCATGCGCCATCGACATAACCCAATCCGCAGCGTGCCGTGGACTCACTACGGAAATCCGAGATCAGTGACATAAGCGAGGTTGTGCCGCCATCGGCGACGATGGTTTGCCCCACAACATACTCGGCGTCGTCCGAGCACAGGAACGTCACCAGCTTGGCGATGTCGCGAGGGAACCCCGGACGTCCCAGGGGAACGGAGTTTCGTGCACTCTCCAACGCAGACTCTTCGGTATATCCCGGAAAGATTTTCTTGTGCCCCTCCACCACTATCCACCCAGGAGCCACCGCATTCACCCGCACTCCTTTATGTGCGAGTTCGATGGCAACCGTGCGAGTGAATGCGATGACTGCGCCCTTAGTGGCCGCATAGATGGCGTGCTCCGGCGCTCCCTGAAGTCCGTGGATCGATGCAAGATTTACGACAGCTCCGCCGCCGTGATCGATCATGTGGGTGGCAGCGCACTGTGTCAGGAAGAATTGCGCGCGGATATTGACCTGAAACAATGTCTCATATTGTTCCTCGGTGACTTTCAGAAATGGTTTGTTGAATGTGATCCCGGCATTGTTGACAAGAAAATCGAGGCCACCCAGAAAATCGATTGACTGCTCGATCAACCCGAAAACCTGGCGAATGTCCTCGAATCGGGCTGAGAACGCCGCGGCTCTCCTTCCTGACTCGCGAATCGCCTCGGCCGCCGGCTCTCCGTTGGCGTCTTCATGCGAATAGTGCAACGCGACGTCGGCTCCCTGACGACCAAACTCCAGAGCGATCTCCTGCCCGATGCCTGTTCCTGCGCCCGTCACGAGCACACGTTTCCCGTCGAATCGTTTTGGTTGCCCGGCCACCGCTACACCAGCTTCCATCGCGTGTGCCCTTCGCCGGGAACACGTTGAATTTCACCGTTGGATTCCATCAAGCTGAGGTGGCCGTACAACGGATACATCAGCAGCCAACGGTTATTCTCCGGCCAAGAGCCCAGGCGCGGACCGCATTGTTGAATGCATTCACTGAGTGTCACGCCGGCCTTATTATGCTGCAACGTCAATCTCACTTGTTCCTCGGCCATCCTGACAAAACGGCGGCACTCGCGGAGAAATTCCTTTGCGTCATCCAGGTGATACGCGGGCCAGTGGCCGGAATAGATCCACTCAACATCCAGTGCTTCGATTAACTGAACCGTTGCGAGGTACGCGAGTACCGCGAAATATGCCGGCGGCAATGACGGCATGCCGTTCGCCGACGGGCAGTGCATTCCGTGAAGGGCATCGCCGGCGAAGACCGCCCGGTTCAAAGGGTCAAAGAACGCCAGGTGCCCGTTGCTGTGACCGGGAGTGTGGAGGACGCGAATGGTGTGACGGTCGGAGACAGCAAGAAACTCGCCGCCTTGAAACGTAACATCGATTCGCCGGGCGTCTCCCGCCATGCGACGGACCCAAGCAGTTGCTTCGGGATTGAGCCCCAGTCCGACGCCATGGTCGGGTATCCAATGGTTGTAGCGCGAGGCAAAGAGTCGATCCGGATCTTCAATTACTTCCCGGTCCGGATCTCCGCAGGCCAGGAGTACCTGCGGGGCAATGCGCTTTAGATTACTATTACCGCCGTGATGGTCGGCGTCGGCGTGAGTATTAACGGCCATCGTCAGCCGTTCCGGCGAGACGCCGGCTTTCTTCAGGTAGGGAAGGACGACCGATTCTGGCGTATCGGCGGCGCCGGTGTCGAGCAGAATGACATTGTCGCCAAGAAACAAATACTGAAACAGGTTCCGGTCAGCGATGCTGGACCGGATTTGATGAACATTGGGAAATATCTCCACGTTAATCGATGTAGAGAAATTCGTTGGAACTGATCAACGCCTGGCTCAACGAATCGAACGCCCGCTCTTCTGCTTCTGTTGGGTTTATGTTGGAAAGCGTGTAGAGCTCTTGCTGCTTCTTCAGATGGTCTTCGCAAGTAGCGAGCTCAGTCGCAGTCGGCTTCCGCAGTAGCGCGATCCCGTACAGAGCCTCGATCTTCTTCTCTTGCGGCACTTCCGTACCCGCATTCTTGACGGCGCGCCGCGCCAGCTCCGACGCGCTCCTGACGACGAACTCATCGTTCATTAGAGTCAGCGCCTGTAGCGGAGTAGAAGAAGGAACCCGGCGCGTGCAGTTAGCATCGATGATCGGAAAGTCGAACAGGCCGAGCATAGTAAGTGGATACGTGCGGCGAGCGAGCAGGTAGACGCTGCGCCGATGCCGGTTCTCGGCAGTCTCTTTGGGAGATACGGTTTCCAAGCCATCGCCGCGCATCTGAAGGAGCACAGGCGGTCCGCCCATTTTCAGATTCAGATCGCCCGACACGCTGAGAATCGAGTCTCGCAGGGATTCGGCCTCCAATCGGCGTAGATTCATCCGCCACAGCAACTTGTTCTCCGGGTCGATCTTGATCGCAGCTTCCGCAGCCGGACTGTTCTGTTGCGACGACTGCCGGTAGACGCTCGACATCATGATCGTCTTGTGGATGCGCTTGGCAGTCCAGCCATTCTCCATGAAATTCACGGCAAGCCAATCCAGCAATGCCTGGTTGGAAGGTGGAGAGCCCATCTTTCCGAAGTTATCCGGCGTCTCAACAATACCGATACCAAAATGGTGCTGCCACATGCGATTGACGATTACACGAGCCGTAAGCGGATTATCCCGGCTGGTCAGCCAGTCGGCAAAAGCGAGTCGCAAACCGCTGGTCTTGCCGGCAGCCTTGGGCGAACGCTGAGCGTCGGCCCTGCCCGGAGCTGTTGCAACGGTGAGGAATCCCGGCACAACTTTGGGTCCCGGAGATTCGGCACTTCCTCGTTGTAAGAGACGGATTGTCGGCGGCTCACCAACGTCCCAAACAGCCTGGATGACATCAAGTTTCCGGCGGTATCCGGTCCATGTTTTGATCTGTGAATCCAGGCGCTCAACTGTTGAGGCATCCGCTTCTTTCAGAACCTTGCGAATTTCCTCGTCGCTGATTGTCATCGACTTGCCGAATTTTAGGATGAGATACTTCTGAACGTCATCGCGTTTGTCTTCCGGTGTGGCCAATGCCAAACGGATATCTCCCCGAATCGTGTCCGGCACCGTCTTGAGCCGTTCTTCTCTCAGGCGCTCCTCATAAGGCTTACATACCGTTTCGAGTTGCTTCTTCAAGTCGGCGAGTGCTCGATCTACTTCTTTGTTGTGTCGCTCAACTTCTTCCTGATCCGGCTTGCTGATGGTGTATTGAATCCGGTTCTTAGGCTGTATCCAGTTGGTTGGATTCAGACCGGTCGTGAAGATCGCCAGCATTCGATAGTAATCGCGCTGAGGAATCGGGTCGAACTTGTGGGAATGGCACCGCGCACATTGCATGGTCACCCCCATAGTGCTGCTCGAAACTTTCTCCATGAGCTTGAAGAGCGCCTCATAGCGTTCCACAGGAAGGTTTGTGATGTCGTCGTCGGTGATATCCAGTACGTTGCGCAAATAGCCAGTGGCCGTTAGCAGCTCGACGGTTTCCGGCGAGTACTTCTTCGCGTTCCGCCAGTCCACCAGTTCGTCCCCGGCAATCTGCTCTGTCAGGAAACGGCTCCAGGGCTTATCGTCGTTCGTTGCCTTGATGACGTAGTCGCGATAGCGCCACATGCCTTCGGCGATGTCATATTTGATCGCGTCAAAGTCTTTGGCTTGCGTATCGACGTATCCCGCCGCATCCAGCCAATGTCTGCCCCAGCGCTCGCCGTACTGTGGCGAGGCGAGCAGACCGTCGAGCATGCGTTCGTAGGCGCCAGGCTTTGTGTCATTGAGAAACGCCGCGGCTTGTTCGGGCGTAGGCGGGATGCCGAGGAGATCGAAGTACGCTCGACGAAGAAGTATCCGAGCGGATGCGTCAGGCGAAAGAGCTAGCCCCTTAGGCTCCAGTTGGGCAAGGACGAACGCGTCAATCGGCGTGCGGATCCGGTTTGCCGCCTTCACTTTTGGCACTGGTGCTGCCACCGGTTTGCGAAATGACCAGAATGCGCGATCTTCCGCCGTCACATCCGGAGCTTCTGACTTAGTGAACTCACGCTCGCGTGGCTCATGAATTTCGGAGGGATCGACCAAATGTCCTTTGTCGATCCACTTCTGGACCAGTGCGATCTGGTCGTCGCTTAGAGGCTCCCCGGTTCCTGGGGGAGGCATGCTACGGCTCGCCAACCTCCGCACCAGTATGCTTCGTTCGGCGAAGCCTTCGGCGATCACAGCACCATTCGTACCGCCTTTTAGCGCGGCGGCTAGCGATCGTAGATCCAGGCCCGCCATCGGCTTGCCGGAACCGTGACATTGCACGCACTTTGCTTGGAACACCGGAAGGATTTCCTTCTCAAACGCCGCCCGCTGCTCGGCGACTTCCTTGCTGACGACAGCTGGCTTCTCGGATATCGCGCCGTCCGCAATCCATTTCCGGATAATTTCTATCTGTGCGTCTGGCATCGTCTGCTTAAACGCCGGAGGGGGCATCGCCTTCGCCGACACTTTTTGAAATAAGAGACTCTGCTCCGGTGATCCTTTCACGATCACCGATCCGTTATGGCTTCCCCGCATTGTCGTCGCGAACGTGCGAAGGTCCAGACCAAGCTGCGGTGAACTCTGTCCGTGACAAGTGAAGCAATATTGAGTGAATACCGGAAGAACGTCCTTCTCAAACGTCATCTGTGCCCGCACCGGAAAGGCACAGGCCAAAAGACAGGCAAAGAGTGAGAGATGAAAGGAGCGGAGCATCGTCTTCTAGGCGGAGTTGGGAGGAGTCTGCAGGATTCCCGCGACAACCTTTGCTCCGGTCACCGTCACATCCGATGGTGTCTCCAGCCGTCCACCGTGAGGATACACGACTCGTTTGTGATCTAGCCCAAGTTGGTGCAGCACCGTGGCTGTCATGTCGGGAACGCCGACGCGATCGACTACGGCCTTATATCCAAAGTCGTCCGTATCGCCGTAGATCAGCCCCTTCTTGAAGCCGCCGCCCGCAAACCAGATGGTGAAGGCGTTGCGGTTATGGTCACGGCCATCGCCATTTTGGGTGGTCGGCAGCCGGCCGAATTCGCCCGCCCACATGACAATCGTAGTGTCCAGCAGCCCGCGGCTCTTCAAGTCCTTCACCAACGCCGCGGCTCCCTGATCCGTCTCCATTGCGATCTTTTCAATTCCCGGTTTGATCTTGTTATGTGTATCCCAAGGTTGGCCAGGGCTGGTCGTGACTTGCACGAATCGTACACCCGCTTCAACCAGCCGTCTCGCCATCAGGCATCGAGTGCCATAGCTGGCGGTGAGGGGACTGTCGAGTCCGTAAAGCTTCCTGGTCGCTTCGGTCTCCTTGCTCATATCCAGAACATCGGTGGCTGCCAGTTGCATTCGCGCCGCTAGCTCAAAGTTCTGTATGCGTGCATCCAGCTCCGACTCATGCGGATGCTCTTGCAGATGCTCTTTGTTGAGTTTCGCCAGCAAGTCCAACGTCTGCCGCTGCACTCCGGGCGGTAGAGGCCGTTCCGGATTCAAGTGATGAACCGGAGCCCCTTTGGTGCTGAACTCGACACCCTGATAGAGCGCCGGCAAATATCCATTGGCCCAAAGCTGCTTGCCGCCGATCGTGTAACCTTCCGGATCCCGCAACACAACATACGCCGGGAGGCTCTGGTTTTCCGTACCCAGCGCGTAGCTGATCCATGCACCCATAACCGGACGCCCTGGAAAGATCTTGCATGTCAGCAACATGTTCAAGCCTTCCAGATGGTTATTGTGCTCGGTGTACATTGAACGCACGAAACACAGATCGTCGACGATAGTCGCGGTGTGCGGCAGAGCCTCGGAAATATCCATTCCGCACTGGCCGTACTTGCGAAACTCAAACGCGGGAGCGAGCAGCCGATTCTCGTTATTCGGCTGATGAATCTCCACGCCATCAGGATGTGGCTGCCCGGCGCGTTTTTTCAGTTCCGGCTTGG
>CAYTVP010000205.1:0-5101 GCA_964441675.1 uncultured Solibacteraceae bacterium
GCGCCATTGAGCGATCGCGGCGATACTCGGCTTACAGGTTTTCCGAGTTGAGACTTTCCAATATGCTGCATTCGCTGACTTGGCAAGTCGTTACAAAACCGCCTCGGATCGCTTCGCAGCGCGAGAAGTTCTTTGATCTCTGCGAGAGAGAAGCCAAGCTTCTGAGCACGCTTGATAAAGCGCAGCCGGCGAATAGCCGATGCGGCATAGACACGATGTTCGGAGGCTTTCCGGAGTGGCGGCGGCATAAGTCCCCCTCCGTTCGTAATAACGAAGAGTCTCGAGATGTACGTCGCCTCGCCGGGCAAGCTGTCCAACCGTCAGAGTCTCCATGTTTGCGTCTCTATTAACGCTAAAACCCGTACCCGGCTACGGGTCAAGCTGAAAATAATCTCGCTCTAAGCTTCAGGCAGTCACTGGCGCAAAGCCAGATCGTGCAGCTCGTCCGCCATGCCGCGGATTCGCTTAGACCAGTGTAGTTGCGTGAGCCAATCTTCCGGAATAGCCTGCTCGCCGTAATGTGCCCCGGCCAGCTGTCCGCAGACAGCGGCTGTAGTGTCGGTGTCGTTGCCGAGGTTGGCGGCCTTCTGCACGGCCTCCACATAATTGCTGGATCGATCGAAAGCCCAGATGGCGGCTTCGAGCGATTCCACGACATAGCCGGATCCCTTGATCTCGGGGGGCTCTTTCGTCCGGTACGACCCCTCGGCAATGGCAGCGATCTCGGGGCAGAGCGGCATCCCGGTCCAGGGCCGCGGCCTCGTCAGTTCCTGCTTCGTTTCGCCGGCCAGCGCGCGAACCAACAGGCTGGAAAACAGGCGGCAGGCATCCAGGCACAGCCGCGCTCCATGGGTCGTCTGCGCGCTTAGTGCACCCTTTTGAATTGCCTCGTCCGGGCGCAGCCGGTAAAACATCGGCACCGGAGCCAGACGCATCAGGCATCCATTTCCCGCCGCGCCGCCGTTCTCCGGGCCCGCGTACGGATTCCCGGTCCGCAGAAAGAGATCGAGAGCTTCTTTTGTCGTAGAGCCGATGTCGAAGCACATCCCGGCACTGGATAGGTACCCCTCCGTATACCAGCGTGAATATCGATTCATCTGGTCCGCCGGATCAAAGCCCTGACACCGAATCAGGCTTTCAGCGAGGCACAGCGCCATGGATGTGTCATCGGTCCACTGGCCCGGTTGGAGATTGAAAGCGCCTCCCCCGCGAAATCCACTCACAGGAAAAAATTGCCCATCTACCATGAACTCGATGGGAGCTCCAAGTGCATCCCCGCAGGCAAGCCCAAGCAAGCATCCGCGATATCGATCGCGCAGTTCCATTGTTTTTAGCCGCCACCCCAGCGGTTAATCTTACTGTTGCTTAACATTACACGAACGGGTCGTCGTTCGGCACCGGAAAAGTGCGGCGGAACGATAGTAAAGACCGAGGCGGTAGCCTGCACACGACGGCGGCGCGATATAGTGGACGTTTCCATGTCCGATGCCCGTTCCCGGGAAGAGTCCTCATCCATATCACAACTGCAGGGCGTGTGGGCTGCGGCGGTTACCCCCTGGCGTGAATCGGGTCACGAAATTGACCTGAGCAGCGCTCTTGAGATTATCGACTACCTGAACGACCAGGGTCTCGATGGAATCGCGTTGCTTGGTTCCACCGGGGAGTTTGTCCACTTCGACGTGGATGAACGCCTGCGGTTTGTGCAGATGGCCATACGCCGGAGCCGCAAGCCGGTGATCGTCAATGCCAGCCACTCAACATATCAGGCAACTCTATCGCTCGCCGCCGCGGCCCTCGACGCCGGTGCCCAAAGCGTCCTGGTGATGCCGCCGTACTTTTTCCGGTACCCGCAGACGTCGATTATCGAGTTCTTTTCGCAGCTCGGCCGCGACCTACGAGGCAGTATTCTTCTTTACAACATTCCGTTTTTCACAACGCCAATGGAAGCCGAGACGGCTGTCCGGCTTCTCGAAACTGGCGCGTTCCGCGGAATTAAGGATTCCAGCGGCACGCCGGAATTCTGGAATGAATTGGCGAAGCTGCCAAACCGGCAGGATCTCAGCCTGATCGTGGGAAACGATGTCATGTACGTCCGCGCCGCGAAATCCAGCATCGGCGTGGACGGGATCATTTCCGGCGTGGCCGCCATGGCGCCCGAGTTGATTGTCGATCTCACTCGCGCGTTGCGTGAGAAAGACGAGGCGGAGATCTCGCGGCTGGACGCACTGCTGACCGAGTGTCTTTCCTGGCTTGACCGGTTTCCCACTCCGGTGGGCGTTAAATTGGGGGTGAGTTACCGCGGCCTCAAGGTCGGCGGCGTCGTACCATCGTTCAGCGAAAAGGAGACACTGTTGCTCGGTGAATATGAAACCTGGTTTCGTGACTGGCTTCCTCGGATTCGTACTTAGCGTTTGCGCGCAGACGTACGCGCCGGGGCCGCAGGTCACTACGTTCTTTTCGCCGATCGACGATACGGATCAACCGTACGGTCTTTACCTTCCCAGGAATCACGATCCCAACAAGCCCTATCCGCTGGTGATCAGCCTTCACGGCGCATCCTCAAATCACCGCTTGAACCTGAAGCGTGTGTTCGGAAAGGGCAATCGCATGGGCGAGACGGATGCCGAAGCAACGCGATATTTTCCACCGTTTCCCGACGTGGATTTTCTGGTAGCGTCGCCGCTTGCGCGCGGAACGCTCGGCTATGTCGGCATTCCAGAAGCGGACGTCTATGCTGTGCTCGAAGATGTCAAAAAGCGCTTTCTGATCGATGAAGACCGGGTTTATTTGACGGGCCTCTCGATGGGCGGCGGAGGCGCCATCTATCTTGCGCTGACCCGTCCGGATATCTGGGCCGCTGTCGCGCCGGTGTGTCCCGCGGTGCCGGTTGGAACGGAGCCGTTGACGGGCAACGGGACGAATATTCCGTTCAAGATTTTTCAAGGCGAGATCGATCCCGTGGTAAAGCCGGAAGCTGTCCGTGGCTGGCGCGACCGCCTCGAAGAAGCCGGTGTGGCTGTGGAGTACGTCGAGTATCCGGGTGTGAAGCACAACTCCTGGGACAATGCCTACGCGAACGCCTCGCTTTTCGGCTGGTTGGCGCAACATAAGCGGGACCGCATGCCTAAGCGTGTGCGGTACACAACTTCGTCCTTCAAGTATCCCGGAGCGTACTGGGTGGAGTTCGATTCCTTCACGCCGGGCGCGGCCGCGGCGATTGACGCCAGGATCACCGCGCCGCAAACGGTCGAGATCAAGACCGGGAATCTCGATGGATTCACGCTGAAGCTCAACTCCGCGAAGCCATGGAAGGTGACGATCGACGGTAAGCAGTTTTCGACAAGATCACTCTCTTTCCAAAAGCAAGGTCAGTGGCGTACGGGGAAGGCGGCCTCGCCCGCAAAGCGAACAGCCGGGGTGATGGAAGCGCTGGGCTCGCGGCATGTGTATCTCTATCCGGCCGCGCAACGCGAGGCGGCGGAGCGGCTGTCGAACTGGGCAACGCCAAGAAGACCGCTATTGCTGACGCTGCGGTCGTTTGCCGTCGAAGACGTCAAGCCGGCCGACCTTGCGGGCGCCAATCTGGTGCTGCTCGGCACGCGCGAGACAAATTCGATGATCCCCCAAGCACCTCTCCGGCTGCGTCCCGGCGCGGCAGACTATACCCTGATCACAACAGCACCCGCGCCCGACCGGCAGATTGTCATCGTCAGTGGCAAGCCTCCCATGTCCATCGCGCCGCAGCCTTTCGCAGCCAATCTGGTCAGCGACTACCTGCTGATGCGGGGCGATGACGAGGTTATCCGCGGGAATTACGACCGTGATTGGAAGGTGCTCGAAGGCGACAAACAGAAATTGCTGGCAACCGGCGTCATCGAGGTCGACTAGTGACGCCGGACCAGTTTCGATCTTACGGCCACGAGATGGTCGAATGGATCGCGCGCTATCTCGAAACCGTCCGGGACCGGCCTGTTCTCCCGGACGTCCAGCCGGGCGAAGTTTTCGACGAGCTGCCGGGCAGCGGTCCTGAGCACGGCGAGGAGTTCAGCCGGATTTTCGATGACTTTCAAAACGTAATTGTTCCCGGCTCCACGCTTTGGAATCACCCTCGCTTTTTCGCATACTTCGCCACGTCTTCCGCGCCGCCGGCCATTCTGGCGGAATTCGTGTCCGCCGCGCTCAACCAGGTCGGAATTCTTTGGAAGTCCGGACCGGCGCTGACGGAGTTGGAGCAGGCGACCTTGGGTTGGCTGCGCCAATGGATTGGATTGCCGGAAACTGCTTTCGGCATCATCTATGACACGGCCTCGGTTTCGACGCTACATGCTTTGATTGCCGCAAGACACTACGTTGCGCCGGATTCGAGGCAGCAGGGCGCTCCGCGAGACCTGATGGTTTATACATCGGAGCATGCCCATTCCTCAGTCGAAAAGGGATGCCTCGCTCTCGGCTTCGGTGCTGCGAATGTGCGGAAGATCTCCGTCGATAAGGAATTCCGGATGAGGCCGGATGCTTTGAAGCAAGCCTTGGACGAGGATCGGACTGCCGGGAAGCGGCCCTGCTGCGTAGTTCCCTCCGTTGGCGCCACCCCAGCGGCGAGCATCGATCCGGTGCGCGAAGTGTTGGCTATCGGACACGAGGCTGGCGCGTGGGTTCACGTGGACGCGGCGTATGCCGGTCCGGCGGCGATGCTGGAGGAATGCCGCTGGATGTTCGACGGCTGGGATGCGGCCGATTCTGTAGTTCTCAATCCACACAAGTGGATGCTGGTGAATACCGATACAAGCGTCCTGTTTTTGCAGCGTCCAAGCTCTCTGCGGGACGCGATCTCCTTGACGCCGGAGTATCTGCGCACTGCCCAGGATCCTCGAATGCTGAACTATATGGACTATTCGGTATCCCTGGGACGCCGCTTTCGAGCATTGAAGCTTTGGTTTGTGATGCGCTCCTACGGGCGCGAGGGAATCACGGAGATGATCCGCCGGCACATCGCCGATGCCCAGTGGCTTCGCGGCCAGATCCTTGCCGATTCCCGTTTTGAGGTTACGGCGCCGGTTCATCTGTCGCTTGTGTGTTTCCGTCTCAAGGCTGCCGACGAGAT
>CAYTVP010000205.1:5111-8144 GCA_964441675.1 uncultured Solibacteraceae bacterium
CATGCGATGCTGGGCGGACGTTTGTCGCTGCGCTTTTCGATCGGAAACTTTATGACCATGCGCGACGATGTGGCGGCGACGTGGCAAAGAATACGCGGGATCGCGGATACTTTGATGTAGATGACCTCGCCGCGCTTGGCTACTACTCTGTGCGGCATTCCTTTGAAGAACCCCATATTGGCGGCTTCCGGGACCTACGGATATGGAATCGAGTTCGCATCCGTGGCCGACCTCAACGCTCTCGGCGGAATTATCGTCAAGGGGTTGTCGCGCGAGCCGATGCGTGGAAATGCTCCTCCGCGCCTCTGGGAAACCGCGAGCGGAATGATGAATTCCATCGGCCTGCAGAATGTCGGCGTGCGCGCCTTCATTACGCACAAGCTGCCCGCGCTCGAGAAATGGAACACGCCCGTTTTTGCGAATGTTTTCGGGTACGCGGTGGAGGACTATGTAGAGGTTGTCCGCGCCCTCGAAGACGCGCCGGGGATCGCCGCGTACGAGATTAACGCCTCATGCCCGAATACCAAGCATGGCGGCATGGTGTTCTCGGCCGACCCGTCCGAACTCGATGCGTTGGTGCGCGCGGTACGGCAGGTTGCCACCCGCCCGATCATCATCAAACTTTCGCCGAATGTCACCAGCATTCCTCTGATTGCGAAGGCAGCGGAAGCCGCGGGTGCCGATGCGCTGTCTCTGGTGAACACCTTCGTCGCGCTGGCCATCGATATCGAGACTCGCACTCCGCGGCTTGGAGGGTGCACTGGCGGCTTGTCGGGACCGGCCATCAAGCCGATTGCACTCAGAATGGTGTGGGAAGCATTCCGCGCCGTAAAGATTCCGATAGCCGGTTTGGGCGGTATCGCCACCGGAACGGATGCCGGGGAGTTTCTCATCGCTGGAGCCACGGTGGTTCAGGTAGGTACCGCTTCGTTCTGGGACCCCGCTGCGCCCCAGCGTGTGGCGCGCGAACTCGATAAGATTCTCGGAAGGATGAAGGTGCCGAGCGTTTCCGAGCTCATCGGTACACTGAAAGTCCCATGAAGAAAATCCTCGAAACGAAAGATGCTCCCCAGGCAATCGGGCCTTATTCGCAAGCGGTTGTTCACAACGGCATCGTCTATGCCAGCGGACAAATTCCACTCGACCCGGAAACGAACAACCTGATTGACGAAGACGACATTACGGCACAAACCACGCGCGTGCTGGAGAATCTCAAGGGGATATTGACCGCAGCGGGATCCTCGCTCGAGCAGGTCCTGAAAGTCACCGTCTACCTGCAGGATATGAATGAATTTCCGGCGATGAATGATGTCTATGGCAAATATTTCACGTCGAGGTGGCCGGCTCGCGCAACAGTCGAGGTAGCCCGTTTACCGAAGAACGTCCGCGTGGAAATCGACTGCATAGCGATCGCCGGCTAGACGGTCAGAAAGCGGAGAATTGCGGCTGCGGCGGGTTCAGTTTAACTTCGATAGTCTTCTCTTCTTCTTCTACGGTGTAGATCTCACCGAAGGTTTGATAACCCTTCGCGTGCACCGTGATCTTCACCTTGCCTTGAGGAATCGCCGGCAACTTGGCGATCCCATCCTGATTCGTGCGGATCTCCCAATGCTTGATAATCTTCTTGCCCATTTTTATGGCGGATCGGCCTTCCACAAAGTCGAGTGTGACGCTGGCGCGCTCAATCGGTTTTCCGCCACGCGTGCGGACGTCGACGCGGATCTTGGTCATCGGATCGTCGTCGGCGAAGGCGGGGAGGAAGAGCGAAGCTCCAAGAATCAGCCGCAACAACATATGCAAATTATCTCATCGATGAGGCTCATGCGATATCGGGAAGAACGATCTTCTGCCCGGTGATCGCTTCCGCCGCCAGATATCCGCTGCGCACGGCGCCCTCCATGGTCGCCGGCCAGCCGGAGCGGGTCCAATCGCCGGCGCGAAATATTCTCGGATTGTGCGTTTGCGCAGGAAGCCGTATGGCTTCGGCGGCGGGCGTAGCGGAAAACGTGGCACGCGCTTCCTTGACGACATGAGCCTTTAGCAAATTCGCGCCTGAGACCGCTGGAAGAAACTCGCTCAGCTCTCCGACGGCCAGATCGATCACTTGCTGGCGGGGCATTGGCAGCAAGTCGCGCGATGCGCTGACGACAAGCTGGAGATAGCGGCCTTCGCTCTTGTTAAAGAACCATTGAATCGTGCGGTCGAGAAGAGTTCCGTGCGGAAGATCCGTCACCTGACGGTCGAACCAAAGATGGATACCGGTAATGGGCGAAACATCAAAGTCGGGGGAGGGAAGCGCATTGACGTAGTAGTCTGCGCGGTGCGGTACGCCGTTAATGATAGCCCCGTCCGGTGTGATATCGTCCACCTTCGATCGCGTATGGATGCGAACGTTGGTCCATTTGCGCCATGCGCCGGCCGAGTACAACTCGCCCAGCGGGACCGCCGGAATCCCCATCTCGTAAGAATCGCGGGCGGCCAGAAAGCCAAGCCAGAACACTTGAAAGCCATGGACGGCTGCCATGCGATCCAGGTCTTCGTTGATGGCGCTCACCAGGATCTGCCGCCAGAAACGATCGATCACCCGGCGCGGCTGCCGCTTCTCCAGCAGCCAGTCGAGCATGGTGATCTGCGCGAGGTCACGGCGCGTCGTCCTTTCCCGCCGCAGCGCCAGCAGGGCGCGGCCCAGCGCCAGTTTCTCCGCCGCCGAAATCCAGCTGGCTCGCAGAAAAGATCCACTGAAATGCAGCGGCGCAGGCAAGGGCCCGGCTTCCAAGCGTGACGTACGGCCCCCCGGTTCCAGGAAAAAGAAAGTACGGTGCCAGGCGATGGAACCGCTGACTCCCAGGCGGCGATAGAAATCGAGCAGATTGACGCAGCAGCGCAGGAGAATGTGCTGGCAATTGTCGATCGTTTCGCCGCCGATCTCGTAGGAGGCCGCCCGGCCGCCTAAAAACGGGCGGGCTTCATAAAGGTCGACGTCGAATTCCGCTTCCGCAAGTGCCGCCGCGGCCGCCATCCCGGCGAGACCGC
>CAYTVP010000206.1:0-8120 GCA_964441675.1 uncultured Solibacteraceae bacterium
CTCTTCATCCATTCCCAGCCGGCGGCCGACCTCGTTTACCCATGTCTGATCCTGGGTCAACTCGTGTATCGCGCCATCCTGATACAAGTACGCGCGGCTGTCCCCCACGCTTGCGATCGAGACTTCGGTTGTGCCTTGCGACCCGTTTACCTGCTCAACGGGGCTCTCCAGCGCCGCCACGATGGTTGTCCCCATTCCCTGGAGCTCAGCAGCCCGCGCAGCGGCGTCCATCACGGCAAGATTCGCTTCCTGAATCGATTGAGTCAGCGCTACCAGGTCCCGCACAGTCACGCTCCGCAGTTTTTCCAATACAAAAAGCGCTGCCATGCGAGAGGCCTGCTCACCGGCCTGTGCTCCGCCCATTCCGTCCGCCACAATATAAAGCCCCAGCTCGGGCTCGACGAGAAAAAAGTCCTCGTTATTCGCGCGAATACAGCCCGAATCAGTGAATCCAACCGCCTCTAGCATGGGCTTCCCGATTATAACTTTGCCCCTTCAGTGGACCGCATCTCGGACCGAAATTGCCACCAGGGCCAGCGTCAGTCCGATCATGCTGGCGACGGCTACCCACACAACCAGATTGTAGCCGCGGGAATTCACCCAATCCTTCATGATTCGCCGCTTGTTCACCAGCAGCACTTGAAAGATCAGGACGAACGGAAGCAAGACACCATTCAATACCTGGCTGAACAGGATCATCCGGATGAGCGGGAAGTCCGGAATCAGCACAACGCCCGCACCGGCCACGATCAGAAACGTAAATAGTCCGTAGAATATGGGTGCTTCGGCAAAGGTATGTTTCACGCCGGACTCGAAGCCCAGTCCTTCACACACTGTGTACGACGTCGAAAGCGGAAGGATGCAAGATGCAAATAAGGAAGCGTTCAGCAGCCCGGCCGCAAAAAGAAGAAACGCATAATCACCGAAAGGCTTTAATCCCAGTGCCGCGTCCGATGCATCCGTGATATCTCTTGGCGCGACAGATCCGATCGCACCCGCGCACGCAACAATAATGAAAAACGCGATGACGGCCATTACTATGCAGCCCACGATCACCTCAATCCGCGATTGAACGTAGTCCTTCGCTGTAATGCCCTTCTCTACAACGGCAGCCTGCAGATAAAACTGCATCCACGGCGCTACCGATGTCCCCACCATGGCGATCAGCATCGCAATATAGTCCGGATCGAACATCAGCACAGGCTTCACTGAATAGATTGCGGCTTCGCGCCAATCCGGCTTTACCAGAATTCCGGAGATGATGTAGCAGATATAAATGGCAGTCGCAAAGAGAAAGACCTTCTCGATCCGCTCGTAGGTTCCCTTGACAACCAGAAGCCAAACCGCCACTGCGCCCAGAGGAACCGAAATATAGCGGCTGATATGGAACAGCTCAAGGGAACTGGCGATGCCGGCAAAATTCGCCATAACGTTTGTGAGATTGGCGCCGACAAGCGCCGCCATAATGGCAAACGTGGTGCGGAGTCCAAACTCCTCGCGGATCAAATCGGACAACCCTTTACCGGATACCGCGCCCATCCGGCTGCACATTTCCTGTGCCACGATCAGCAGCAGCGTAATCGGCAGTAGCGTCCACAGCGGCAGGTAGCCGTATTTGGCCCCGGCCTGCGAGTAGGTGTAAATGCCTCCGGCATCATTATCGACAACCGCCGTAATGAATCCGGGCCCGATAACGGACAAAAAAACGGTGATCTGATAACGGAACTTCCGCAGGATGCCCGTCATTCAGCTCCTCAACAGCGAGATGATATCGTCGGCCGTAACGACGCCGACCAGCCGGCCCTCAACGTCCACCACCGGGAGGCATAGCAGATTGTACTTGTCGAATATCTCTGCCACCCGGTCCTGACGCTCTGTTACCAGGACCTCTATCCGAGTTTCGGTTGCGAGGTCCTTAAGCGGTGTGGAGGCGTCCTGCAAAAACAGGCGCGCGAGGGGAACCACTCCGGCTAACTCGCCGTTGGGGCCAACCAGGAACAAGGTATTCAGCGTTTCGAGAATATCTTCCTCGCCCGGCAGAACCTGGAGTGCGTCGCCGACGGTCGTGGTTTCCGGCAGGGCAACATACTCCGTGTTCATCAGGCCGCCGGCACTATCCCGCCGGAACTCCAACAGTTCCTCGATCTCTTCCTTTTCGTCCGGCTCAATTCCTTGAAGGATTTCTCCGGCGGTTTCGAGCTCCATCTCATTGAGAATATCCGCCGCTTCATCAGGCGACATTTCTTCGACAATCTGCGCGGCCTTCTCCGTATCCAGCGATTCGAGGATGCTGGCTTGAACACCGGGGTCGACCTCCGAGAGAGCCTCGGCGGCAAAGTCGCTATCCAGCCCGGCGAAAATGGCTTCCCGATCGTCGGGGCCCAGCTCTTCGACGATGTCTGCGAGGTCCGCCGGATGCATCGTTTCGAGCAGTTTGTTCGACACGTTCAACCGAAGCCGCCGCATCGGGTCCGATGCGAGGATGGTGCAGTTTTCCCAGCTGATCGAATTCGGCGAGATCGGCGCCTGCATTCGCCGCACCCAGGAAACCGGGAAAATGCCCTGAACCAATCGGCGAAAAATTGCGCGGAGCCCGACATCGATCTCCTCGATATGGAGAGACTGGTTGCCGGGCTCGCCGATAATCCGGAACGTGACATCCGTCACGCGCACCACTTTCCTGCCGCGCGCGTCGATAATCTGCTGATCCAAAAGATCCCGGACAACGCGAAGCATATACTCGTCCGAATGATATGGAGTGAGGATCTCGTCGGAAAGGTGAATCCCTTTCTCCGAGATCGAATGGACTTGATCGTGGCGGATAGATAGCCAGGTAAACCCTCCTCCGATGAGAAAACGGTCTACCCTGCTCGGATCGATAAGCGGAACAATTGCGGCGTCCCGAACGCGCCCGATCGTGCGTCCTTTCAGGTCGTGCACCTTAAGCGCGAGAAGCTCTGTGAGAAACAGAATTTTGCTCATCGATTGCCTGCTTTGGTGTCAACGTCTTTACAATTTTGCGCGGCCTCTCCACTATACCGGGTTGGGCCTGCGGGAGGCAACCGAAGCCTTCTATACTGGAGGAGATTCGTGGAGTCCGGGCCGGAGCCGCCCGCCGAACTCGTCATTGCGATGTCATCGCCAGTTAGCGGCCGCTAGCCCACTAGTTGCCCGAAAACATATAAAAAAATTGACTAAAAAATCGATACTCGCCGGAGCTCTCGTTCTGCTTTTCATTGGAACTGGAGTTACTTTTCTTGCTGGCCTGTCCTGGTCCAACCTGCTCTTGCTTGGCGTATTTGCCATCGGGACCGCGACGCTGGTCCTTACCGCGCACGCTTATCGGGTCCTCAGCCTGAAGATGACAAAACTGGAGGATCGGATCCGCGAAGAAGGAGTTCTCACCAGCAGGCAAGTGCAGGCCTTGCTCGATGTCTATACCCGCGTAGAACCCAGATTGCCGCTGCCCCCAATGCGGCATATGGTAATTTCGCCGGACTTTGCCGCGACACTGATTTCTCTGGTGCGCAGCCAGGCGCCGCAGGTCATTCTGGAGCTGGGCAGCGGAACATCGACCTTGCTTTCAAGCTATTGCCTCGAAAAGAATCAATCCGGGCGTCTCATTTCGCTGGATCACGAGGCTCGCTTTGCCAATGAAACAAGACAGGCTGTTCAACAGCATGGCCTTTCCCATATCGCCGAAGTTTTTCATGCGCCATTGAAACCGGTTGCGATCGGCGGACAGACGTTCCAGTGGTACGACCTGTCGGCGCTTTCCGAGATCCCGCAGATCGATCTTCTTGTTGTGGATGGACCGCCGGCGTTCTTAAGTAAGAATGCGCGCTATCCCGCATTGCCGCTCCTGCTGCCTTATCTCAGCCCGGATGCCACCATCCTGGTGGACGATGCTGCCCGTCCCGACGAAAAAGCGATTGTCCGGGATTGGGTGGCCCAGTTTCCCGAGTTCGAAAAAACAGAGTACGCACACGAGAAAGGCACAGTCCTGTTGCGGCGGCGGGCGCAGGAGGGAAACAAGCAGGTAGCGGCCGGCGCTCACGACCAAGTTTAGCGATTGTTAATCGCAGATCCGCCATGCGAAAACCCGTCCCGGTGGAACCGGAAGACAAAGCGTCCGGCATCAACACATCGGGGACAAAGGCGTCCCGCCCAAGCGTTCTCAAGGCAATCAGCTGGACGTCGGCTGCAACCGCCCTTAGCTCATTAATCGTTTTTCTTCGCGCACCAATCCTCGCACGGCTCTTAACACCGGAAGATTACGGCTTATTCGGCCTGACAACCACCGTGATGACCGGCGTTACAGCCCTGACCAGTTTCGGTTTTTCCCAGGCACTCATCGTCAGAAAGAGCCCGGACGGGGCTGATGCCCGGGAACTGGTCGATAGCACCTGGACGGCGGATTTTCTTCGGCGCTGCGGAATCACGATCCTGCTCCTTCTACTCGCATACCCTTCCGCGCTCTATTTTCAAGAGCCGCGCGTCTTTCCTCTTCTGGCGCTCGCCGCGCTCACTCCTGCGATTAGCGGCCTGCAGAACATCGGTCTCGTGCTGTTGCGGAAGCAGGTGGCATTCCGTGGGTTGGCCTACTTCCGGGTCCTGACAGAATTTTTCACGACTGTCATTTCCATTGTGGTTGCCTACTACACCCGGGATGCTTGGGCCCTGGTGATCGGTCAGGTAGGGTCCGCACTGCTTTCAGCACTGGTGTCCTATGCCTTCCATCCCCACAAGCCCCGATTCCGGCTGAATCGCGCCGTGCTGGCGGAATCGATCAGTTTTGGGCGGCAGCTTTACTTCGCCGGCGTGCTCACCTTCGTTACGACGCAGTTTGACAGCCTTGTCGTCGGCAAGTACCTGGGAGCGGCAGTGCTCGGAGCCTATGCGGTCGCATACCGTTTGGCCAGCCTTCCGGTGGATATCCTCAGCGAATCTTTGGGGACGGTGTTATTTCCCGCCGTAGCGCGAACGCGAAACGATGCTCCGCACAGCATGGGCGACCTCTTACATAAGGGAATTGTGATCCAGATGGCCGGGCTGGCTGCCATGATCCTGCCGTTACGTCTGGCGGCCGACGATTTTATTCGGTTTGTCTACGGGAGCGCGTGGAACTCGGCCGTTCCAATCCTGACAGCTCTCACTGTCCTGACGCTTTGTCGCGGATGGTGCCGGGCCTTTACGCCCTTCTTGCAGGGCATGGGCCGCGCCGACTTCGAAACACGCGCCAAATTCTTCGAGGTAGCGCTGTTCATTCCGCTGACGATTTACGGAGTCAGCCACTACGGCGCGACCGGCGCGGCTCTGGGAGGCACCGTCAGCTATTTCGCCTCGGCTGTGGCGCGCTTGACCGCGACGCTGCGGCTGTTTCCGAAAGAGACGGGACCTGTTCTCCGGACAATCGCGACCGTCCTGGGATTGATGATCGGTGCATATGCCTGTGCTTATCTCTCGATCGAAGCCTCGGGTTTCGGATTGGTCGGAGCCGCCGTGTTCGACCTCGTTTTCCTTGGCGGCATCGCCCTTTGCTTCCGGCATCTGATACCGGATTTCCGCAAGCTGGTCAGACGCTAACGCTGCGGAGATTCCGTGGCGAGGCTGTCAGCTCATTTTTCAACATTAATTAAACTTTATACTTGACAACCAATTGCACCAGAGTTGCAATAGGGAAGTCTGGGGTCCCAAGACACACTTCGTATCTGAGTTTGGGTGAAGTTCATCGGTAGCGCCCAGGATGACGAGATCTGCATCCAGGCATGGCATCTGTGCGTGGGCCGGTTTTAGTTCTTTTAAATAACTGTGTTTTGACGCTGCTGGTTCTTCGCCGGCAGCCTGGTCGATGACCGGGAGGAATAATTTGTGAAAACAAGCAACCGGAGACTCAAGTCCAATTCGAAAAAAAATTTTGGATTGCGCCAGTTACCTGAATGCAAGTCAATTACCAACTGGCCAGAGACCTTCCGTTGGCTCGCCACCGGCGCCTTGGTCGCTTATACCGCGGTGGGAGTTCAGTTAGTGGAACCAGCCTTCGCACAAGCACCTCCGGAATCCGCGGGCCAGGCGCAAACCGCGCCGCAATCTGCAGCTCAAGGGGACAGAACTTTCCCATTCAACATTCCAGCCGGACTGTTGGACGATGTGATTGACGTCTTTGAGGCAACGACAGGCATAGACATCGAACTGTCGCGCCCCGGAATGGCGCACGTTTCGTCTCCCGGTGTTCAAGGGTCGCACTCGATCGATCGAGCTCTGGAACGAATGCTACAAGGGACGGGCATCACGTTCCGGCATAGGTCTGTCGGAACCATCGTGCTCGAACTTGCGGGCACAGCGGCCTCAATGGAGGTTGTAGGAGAGGTGCCAAAGATCTCGTCCCCAAAATACACGGAGCCATTACGCGACATACCGCAAACCATCACGGTCATCCCGGAACAAGTATTTGCCGAGCAAGGTGCTCGCAATCTGACAGACGTCTTGCGCAACACACCTGGAATTACATTCGACGCCGGGGAGAACGGTTTCGGCAGCGGCACCAGCAATTTCAGTCTGCGCGGCATCGATACTACGGGCAATATTTTTGTCGATGGTACTCGTGATTCGGGCAACTATTTCCGCGATGTCTTTAACATCGAGCAGGTGGAGGTCGTGAAAGGTCCGGCGGCCGACAACGGCCGCGGCGGTGCAGGCGGTTACGTCAATGTCGTCACCAAACGGCCCGCGCTCGAAAGCTTCCAACGCCTGACCTTGGGCTACGGCTTTGATGACTACAATTCCCAGAAACGCCCGCGCGCGGCGTTCGACTTGAATCAACGCCTCAAGGATGGCACCGGGCTCCGCTTGAACGCCTTTTGGGAGGAAGGGGGCGTAATTGGCCGGGAAATCGCCGAGCGTAATAGCTGGGGTCTCGCTCCCTCCGTCGCCTTTGGCCTCCAGGGCCCGACACGATTTTCACTCGGGTATCAAGTCATGAAACAAAATGACTTGCCGGACTGGGGCGTCCCTGGCGCAGTTATGAAAAACATGATCGGTTACCAGCCGGTAGCAGGCGACAGTACTTACCGGAATCGATTTTACGGCCACCGCGGAGACTATGACGATGTCATGGCACACGCGATTTCCGGCCGATTCGAGCACGATTTCTCCCACAGCGTCCGCTTCCAGAACACAACCCGCTGGTCCAAGACCGGCCGGGTGGCGCTCTACGCCGTCCCCACGGGGTTCGATGCCGCTAGCCTCAGTGTTGCAACGCAGCGCCAGGCTTACGACCGCGATAACCAGGGGTTTGCCAATCTGACGAATCTCCAGGCCATATTTGACACCGGCGGCTTTAAGCACACCGTTAGTTCAGGCTTCGAAGTCACAACGGAGAATTCCAAAGCGAACCGTTATCCGACCAACGGCATACTCGGCAACCCGGGTTCCACACCGCTGGCCAATCCCGATCCGAACCGCCCGCTCGCCGGCTTTGTCGGATTAACACCGACTCAAAACTCGGACGTTGACATCCAGACCGTCGCCGGGTATCTCTACGACACGGTACACCTCCACCGGAAGTGGCTTCTCAATGCGGGCCTGCGGCTGGAGCGGTACTGGGTCAATCTTGCAAGCCATGTCGCCGCGGGCGCGCCACAGGGGCCTGACGGCTATAACCGTAGCGATACCACCCTCAATGGCAAGGTCGGACTGACGTTCAAGCCAACGGAACGCGGCAGCATCTATGGGTCGGCCGGTTTCTCAGCGCTGCCGCCCGCGTCCTATTTGTCCAATCCCGACATCTCACGCGATGGTGACAATGCCTTCCCCGGCTGGAACGCCGGGCCAAATAGTGCCACATCCAAGGTACAGCGCTCAAGAAACTACGAACTCGGAACCAAGTGGGACTTCAACGAAAATCGCGTGAGCGTCACTGCCGCAGCATTTCGGACAGAGCGCTACAACATTGCAATGGCAGGCACGCTGGACGGCGTGCCGAACACGTTCGCGGGGTACGCGGATCAGATACTGCAGGGTGTTGAGCTCGGTGCAACCGGTTCTATCACACGATCCTGGTCGGTCTTCGGCGGTATTTTGCTGATGGATAGCGAACGGCGGCATGGTCCCCAGGTTGA
>CAYTVP010000207.1:0-8030 GCA_964441675.1 uncultured Solibacteraceae bacterium
GTTGCCGTCATCTCCGAGCTGTATCCGCCGGAGGGGACGATCGAAACTTTACGCGCCCGGGTTGAGGAATGGCGACGGCTACTCAGCTAAAGAAGCGGTTGGGGCTGCTTGACGCAACCACCCTGGTGATTGGGTCCATGATCGGTTCCGGAATTTTCCTGGTCTCAGCGGACATCGCGCGGCAGGTGAATTCTTCCGGCCTGCTTCTTGCAGTCTGGGTACTTACCGCTTTGCTGACTCTTATCGCCGCACTGAGCTACGGAGAATTGGCCGCGATGATGCCCGCGGCCGGCGGGCAATACGTCTATCTGCGTGAGGCGTTCGGTCCGCTGGCGGCGTTTCTTTACGGGTGGACTCTGTTTCTGGTGATCCAGACCGGAACGATCGCCGCGGTGGCCGTCGCGTTCGCCCGCTTCCTCGGCGTATTCTGGCCGCAAGCGCCGGAGCGCCTTACCGCCATCGCTGTAATTCTGTTGCTGACCTGGGTGAATACCCGCGGCCTCCGGGAGGGTGTATGGGTGCAGAATACGTTCACTTTTGCAAAAACCGGCGCCCTAATCGCCTTGATCCTCATGGGTTTTTTCGGTGCGCGCAATCCGGAAGCAATTGCACGCAACTTCGGCTCGTCCGGCGAGAACCTCTGGATGAACGCAGGGTGGACCTGGACGACCGTCAAGTTGGTCGGCGTGGCCATGGTAGGCGCCTTGTTCTCTTCCGATGCCTGGAACAATGTGACATTCACTGCCGGCGAAACACGGAATCCGAGCCGGAATGTGCCCTTATCCTTAGCCTTAGGCGTAGGAATCGTATCCGTGATCTATCTCCTGGCCAATGTCGTTTATTTGCAAGTCCTGCCGCTTGAGTCAATTCAGAACGCGCCGCTCGACCGGGTAGGAACCGAGGCTGCGCGCGCCATCGTCGGCAATCGCGCCGAGATGCTGATGGCTGCCGCGATTATGATCTCCACCTTCGGTTGCGCCAACGGACTGGTGCTCGCCGGCGCTCGAGTTTACTATGCAATGGCGACGGACGGACTGTTCTTTAAATCGGTAGCGCGGCTCGACGCCGTCCGGGCAACGCCCAAGATATCGCTGTGGGCACAGTGCGCCTGGGCTTGCGCGCTGACACTCAGCGGGCGTTATAGCGACTTGCTCGACTATGTTATTTTTGCAGTTTTGCTTTTCTATATTCTGACAATTCTTGGCATCTTTGTTTTACGGCGGACGCATCCGGAATGGCCGCGGCCGTACCGCGCCTTCGGTTATCCCTGGCTACCTGCGTTATATGTCGTCCTGGCTGGCTTGATCGAGATTCTCTTGCTTTTATACAAACCCGATTACACGTGGCCCGGTCTGCTCATCGTGCTTCTGGGGATTCCCGTCTATTTCTACTGGAGGAAGAATGAGCCTGTTCGCCACAAAATCCATTGATCGACTAATTGAGGAAGGCGGCGACCACTCCGGGAGCGAGCTGAAACGCTCGCTCAGCGCTATGCAACTGGTGGCGCTGGGCGTCGGCGGCATCGTCGGGGCGGGTATTTTCGTGCTTGCCGGAACCATCGCCGCCAATCACGCCGGGCCGGCGGTGGTGTATGCATTTATCGCCGCGGCCACCGGTTGCGCGCTCGCCGGGTTCTGCTATAGCGAATTCGCTACGATGGTGCCCATTGCCGGGTCCGCGTATACATACTCTTACGCCACGCTCGGCGAATTGGTCGCATGGATCATTGGCTGGGCGCTGGTACTCGAGTATGCCGTCGGCGCCGCGACAGTCTCGGTCGGATGGTCGGGGACCATTGTGTCGATTCTAGGTTCCGCCGGGATCCACTCACCTCAACAATTTATCGCCTCGCCCTGGGATACCGTGCCGGGGATCGTAAACCTCCCGGCCGTTCTCATCATTATGGTGATTACAGGCATCCTCATCTACGGCATTCAGGAGTCGGCCAGATTCAATGCCATTGTCGTGGTTGTGAAGGTGGCCGTCGTCGTAATGTTCATCGTATTGGGATACGCGTACATCAACCGTGACAACTACGTGCCGTTTCTGCCGGAGAATACAACCGGTGAATTCGGCAAGTTCGGATGGACCGGAATTGCGGCAGCCGCGGGAAACATCTTCTTCGCCTATATTGGCTTTGACGCCGTCTCCACCGCCGCCCAGGAGGCGAAGAATCCGAAGCGCGATATGCCGATCGGCATCATCGGATCTTTGGGAGTCTGTACCGTCCTCTATATCCTGTACGCATTGGTTCTGACCGGCGTCGTCAATTACAAAGAGCTGGACGTGTCGGCGCCCTACGCTCTTGCGGTCGACCGCATGACAGGGCTGCCTTGGCTTGGCTTTTGGATGAAGCTGGGGTCGCTGCTGGGACTGACGACTGTCATGCTTGTCATGCTGCTTGGCCAGTCGCGAGTGTTTTATTCCATGTCAAAGGACGGCCTGCTGCCTCAAGTGTTCTCCGAGGTGCATCATCGGTTCCGCACGCCGTGGAAATCGAATTTGCTGCTGTTCGTATTCGTCAGCATTCTTGCTGGGCTGACGCCGATCAGCCTGCTGGGCCAACTCACCAGCATTGGAACCCTGTGTGCCTTTATTGTGGTTTGCATTGGCATCATCGTTCTTCGCCGCACCCGGCCTGATCTGCCGAGGCCGTTTAAGACTCCCCTGGTTCCCCTGATCCCCGCTTTGGGCGTTATCGTGAACTTTGGCTTGATGTACTCACTGGACGCACTAACCTGGAAGGCGTTCCTCGCGTGGATGGTATTGGGTTTGGTGATTTACTTCGCATACAGCCGATTTCATAGCAAATTGCGATCAAGCTAGGCATCGCCGGGTCTTTACGACAGCCTCATTTCCGCTTGTTCGTTACAATTAGGGAAGAGTGTCTGCGATGTGTCCTTTGAAGGCGCTGTTGTTCGTTTTCCTCGCCGGTATCTCCGCCGCACCGGCTGCTTCGGTCGATTTTCAGCGTGAAATCCGGCCCATCCTTTCCGATAACTGCTTCGCCTGCCATGGGCCGGACAATAGCACCCGGATGGCGGGTCTGCGGCTGGACCTGAAAGAAGATGCTCTCCAGCACAGGAAAAATGGCGCCGCGATTGTCCCTGGTAATTCGGCGGAAAGTCTTCTGTATCTCCGGATCGCCGAAACAAACAAGGCGAAGAAGATGCCGCCGGAGTACTCGCACAAGAAACTGACTCCGGCCCAGATCGAAACGTTTAAGCGCTGGATCGACGAAGGCGCCCCCTGGACCGAGCATTGGGCATGGAAGGCCCCTGAGGCGAAGGCCCCTCCGGCCGTCCGCCGGAAGGATTGGGTACGAAATCCGATCGATCAGTTTATTTTGGCGAAGCTTGAGGGCGAGCGGCTCGCGCCGGCGCCGGCGGCTGACAAGCGCACCCTGGTGCGCCGCGTAGCACTCGATATCACAGGCCTGCCTCCGACAGCAGACGAGATCGACCAGTTTCTGAATGACAAGTCGCCCGATGCCTACGAGCGGATGATTGACCGCTACCTGGCTTTACCGCAGTACGGCGAGCACCGCGCCCACTACTGGCTGGATGCGGCGCGCTATGCCGACACCCACGGAATCCACGTCGACAACTACCGGGAGATGTGGCCTTACCGCGACTGGGTGATCCAGGCTTTTAACCGCAACATGCCGTTCGATCAGTTCACGATCGAACAGCTTGCGGGCGACCTGCTTCCGAACCCCACTCTCGAGCAGCGCATCGCTACCGGTTTCCACCGGTGCAACGTGACCAGTAATGAAGCCGGATTGATTGAGGACGAGTATGCCGAGATCTACGCCAAAGATCGTGCCGACACAACCGGTGCCGTATGGCTGGGCATGACCGTCGGATGCGCTACTTGTCACGACCATAAATTCGACCCGATCAGCCAGAAAGACTTCTACGCGCTGGGCGCATTCTTCCGCAACACAACGCAGCGCGTGATGGACGACAATATTCCGGACACGCCGCCGATTGTCGTAGTTCCGCTTCCTCAAGACCGCAGCCGCTGGACCGAGGTGAGCACGCGGCTGAACAGCCTGCGTTCTGAGATTTCGAAGGCGCGCGCGTCCAAACCAGCTGGATTCGAAGCTTGGCTTTCGGCGCCACACCCGAAAGACTCGCATCCTTTGGGCGCGGCCGACGAGATGTTTGCAGCTGACATTGAGAAGCTAGGCTCCAATGCCGAGCACGTCAAGCTGGGCGAATCGAACGTTGCGGGAATGCAGGCGCTGACCTTCCCCGAGGACGAAGGGCTGAAGGTTCCGGATGCGCCGAAGCTCGATGCCGATCAACCATTTTCGATCGCAGTCAGCTTCTATTTCCCGAAAGCGGAGCAGGGTTACACAATAGCCGCTCAGCAGGACACAACGGACAAAGAAAAGCCCCGCGGATGGACCATCACCGTGGGAGCAAGAGTCCTGGCCGCAACGCTATCGGGAGACGATGGAAAACGCATCGATATTCGCGCCGCCCACCTGGAACAGCTGCAGCACGGCACGTGGAACCATCTCGTAGTGACATACGACGGCACTCGCCATCAATCGGGCCTCGGCATGTATCTGAATGGCCGGGCCATCGCCACCCAGGGAGGCGGCAATCAGAATCTGGATCTCAAGGGCAGCATCTCGGTCGATCAGCCGCTGGTTCTCGGGCGCTCTTTGAAGGATGGCGCCATTGCCGACTTCCGCATTTTCCGGCGGATCGTGAGCGAGGGCGAGGCGTACATGCTCAACCAGTGGCCGGCCATCGAATCGGCACTCACTAAGCCACAGCCCACCGAGACAGAACGCGATGCGTTGCTCACTTACTACTTGTTCAACCACGACGAGGCATTTCGCAAGTTGGAGCATGAGCAATCGAAACTGGCGCTTGAGGCCAAGGCAATTGCGCGACGGGGTGCCGTAAGTCACGTCATGCAGGAGCGTCCCGGCCACATGCCGACGGCCCATATCCTGTTCCGGGGAGCGTATGACCAAAAGCGCGAGGAAGTCGCGGCCGCGGTACCTTCGGTGCTTCCTCCGATGCCCGAGGACTACCCGCGGAACCGTCTTGGCTTCGCGAAATGGCTGATGCGCGACGAGAATCCGCTGACAGCGCGTGTCACGGTCAACCGCATGTGGCAGGAATTGTTCGGGACAGGAATCGTGAAAACTCCGGACGATTTCGGAAGCCAGGGTGATCCTCCTTCGCATCTGGAGCTGCTCGACTGGCTGGCGATCGATTTCCGCACGCATGGCTGGGACATGAAACGCTTTTACAAGCAGATGTTGATGTCCGCCACGTACCGGCAGAACGCGCTGGCGACACCGGAAAAGCTGGCGAAGGACCCCGAGAACCGGCTGCTTAGCCGTGGTCCGCGGTTCCGGATGGATGCCGAAATGGTTCGCGACTATGCGCTCGCCACCAGCGGACTCCTTTCCCACAAAATCGGCGGCGCAAGCGTCAATCCGTATCAGCCCGAAGGCGTTTGGGAAGCAGTGGCGATGATCGGATCAAACACACGCTTCTATCACCAGGATCACGGAGCGAAGCTTTATCGCAGAAGTCTCTATACGTTCATCAAGCGAAGCGCGCCGCCGGCAAGCATGGATATATTCAACGCGCCGACGCGCGAGGCTTGCACCGTACGCCGGGAGCGTACCAATACTCCTCTGCAGGCATTGGTCACGATGAACGACGTGCAATTTTTTGAGGCAGCGCGGAATTTGGCGGAAAAAGCTTACCTGGCCGCACCGGCGATCGAAGGCCGGCTCGACTATCTGTCGGAGCATACCCTGATGCGCCCGCTGACAACCCAGGAACGGTCCATCGCGCTCAAGGCTTATCGCGACTATTCCCGTTACTACGACAGCCATCCGGACGACGCCAAGAAGCTGTTACAGGTCGGCGAAAAACCGGAAGACCGCGGCTCGGATCCGGTAGTCTCCGCCGCCCTCACGATGTTGACTCATCAGTTTTTCAACTTGGACGAGGTATTAGTAAAGTGAAACGCGGCATACATCCTGTTGACGCCATCGCGGCTGAAATGGCGCGCGAGGAAACGCGCCGTCAATTCTTCGGGCGCGGCATACAGGGAATCGGCGCTGTTGCGCTCGCCTCCCTGCTGGGCGAGGAAGCGAAGGCAGCGGGCACGAGTACTCCCGAGGCCACTGGCGGACTTCCCAGCCTGCCGCATTTCCCGCCGACAGCCAAACGCTGCATCTATCTTCATCTGGTTGGAGCGCCGCCGCAGATGGAGCTTTTCGACTACAAGCCCGGCATGAAGGACTTCTTCGATAAAGATTTGCCGGAATCCATCCGCAAGGGTCAACGCCTGACTACGATGACCAGCGGGCAAAGCCGGTTTCCGATCGCGCCTTCCATTTTCAAGTTCGCGCAGTATGGCCAGAACGGAACCTGGATTTCCGAGCTGCTGCCGTACACCGCCAAGATGGTGGACGACATCGCTATCGTACGGTCGATGCACACCGAGGCGATCAACCATGAGCCGGCCATTACCTTTTTCCAGACCGGTAACATGATTGCCGGGCGTCCGTGTATCGGCTCCTGGATCAACTATGGTCTGGGCAGCATGAACAACGACCTGCCCACATTCGTTGTCCTCCAGGCCAAGCATAGCCACCCCAGGGCAAACGTACAGGCAATCTCCAGCCGGCTTTGGAGCGCCGGATTCCTGAGCGGCCAGTACTCCGGCGTCAGTCTCCGCAGCGGTGGCGATCCGGTGCTGTTCATCAACAACCCTGATGGCGTGCCGACGGAAATGCGGCGCCGCATGCTGGACGCTTTGGGCGAAATGAATCAGCTGACCTTCCAGCGGCTGGCCGATCCGGAAACGAAGACCCGCATCGCGCAATACGAAATGGCATTCCGGATGCAGTCTTCTGTTCCGGAGCTAACCGACGTCAGCAACGAACCGGAGAGCACTTACCAGCTTTACGGGGAAGAGGCAAAGAATCCCGGCAGCTTTGCGCAAACGTGTCTGATGGCGCGGCGGCTTGTCGAGCGCAACGTTCGCTTTGTGCAGGTGTATCACCGCGGCTGGGACGTCCACGGAAATCTGCCGGAAGTTTTACCCAGCCAATGCAAGGACGTGGACCAGGCTTGTTATGGTCTTGTCCAGGACCTGAAACAGCGCGGATTGCTGGACGACACGCTGGTCATCTTTGCCGGCGAGTTTGGCCGCACGATCTACTCCCAAGGAAAGCTGACGGCAACCGACTATGGGCGCGATCATCATCCGCGTTGCTTCAGCTTGTGGATGGCCGGCGGTGGCATCAAGGGCGGAGTCGTGCATGGCGAGACAGACGAGTTCAGCTACAACATTACGCGCGATCCCGTACATGTCCGCGATTTTCAGGCCACCGTCCTGCGCCTTTTCGGTATCGATCACGACCGCTTTTCTTATAAGTATCAGGGCCTCGACGTCAAGCTGACCGGTGTCGAAAAGGCCTACGCTGTGAAGGCGCTTCTCGCATAAACCTGCCGCGCGCCCGGCATCGTGGATGCATACTAGAACGTATGCAGCGCCGACATTTTCTCCTTTCCGCCACTGCGGCTGCCCAATCGGTAGGCTGGGCCCAGGCAAACGATCGTGTCCGTGTTGCCATTATCGGAGTCGGGTCCCGCGGGTCGGCACACATCAAGGAGATCCTGCCCGTCGCTGGCATGGAGGTTGGCGCTCTCGTCGAGCCGGACGGCAAGCGTGCGGAAGAAGCGTCCTCGATGGTCTTCAAAGCCACCGGCAAGCGGCCTCGCATCGAGTCCGACCTTCGCCGGGTTCTCGATGACAAAGACATCGATGCCGTCACGATCGCCACTCCGAACCACTGGCATACGCTGGCGGCTATCTGGGCGATGCAGGCGGGAAAGGACGCCTACGTCGAGAAGCCGGTTTCTCATAACATCCATGAAGGCATCCGCCTGGTGGAAACCGCGCGCAGCTTGAATCGCGTTGCCGCCGGAGGAACACAGCGGCGATGGTGGGGCCGGTTCCGCAAAGCGATCGAATTGATT
>CAYTVP010000208.1:0-7961 GCA_964441675.1 uncultured Solibacteraceae bacterium
GTAGTCGCGAAAATTTCCCGGTGGGATGGGGATCTGCTGGAGCGGACCTCGAGATCCGCGCCGGGGTGCTGTCTCACTGATGAAGACAATGCGGTCGGCGCCTTCATAGGGCAAGGGCTTCAGCAGGATGCCGTCCAGAACACTGAACATCGCAGTGGTGGCGCCGATCCCGACTGCAAGGGTCAGTATCGCCGTCACGGCAAAGCCGGGGTTCTGTCGCAGCACACGAAACGCGTAGCGCAAGTCCTGCATCATTTAACGTTCCGCTTAGGTTTTTCTCCGCGTAATCTCCGCAGAGGATCGTTCCGCCGGAACGACATCGTCACCATCGTCACTGAGACTCGATTTCTCCGTCTTCAGCACCTGGTTCGTCGGAGCGGCCCAGAATGTCTTCGGTGGACGCACGAAAATTGTCATCGACACCAATGCCGCTACGTTCATCGATACGAACGCCCGGGCGGCGGAAAACAGGCGCTTGATCCGCAGCCCCTCGGGAATCAACGGCGCGGCGGCTGCCAGCCCCAGCAACGCCAGCTCATTCGCCAGAAAGAACATCCGCCAGTTCTCGTCCGGTAGAGCTGCGGAGGCTCCGATAATCCCGACTATGGCCCAAGGCAGCATCAGCCTCCCAAATTTATGGGACAGGAAGTGGAGCCGCATGCGATTTCGGGACGAAAACAACTCCGGCATGCGGGCATATACCTGCCAAAGTCCAGCCAGAGTGCGGAGCTTGCGACCATACTCCGTATTCGAAACCGTTCGGCGATCCCACGCAACCGCTTCCGGATCGAAAATCACCCGATAATTCTGAAAGAAAATCCGCAAAGGGATTACAGCATCGTCTGTCAGCGTATCCGCCGGGATCGGTTGCACAAGCTCCCGGCGCGCGGCGTAGATGGCCCCTGTTGTGTTGAAAAGGGAATCGATTTCAGAATGTCTCCGCCTTACCCATAGCTCGTAGCGCCAGTAGACGTCCATGGCCGCTTGTTCACCGTGGCCGGAGTCATCGGCAAACGCCAGTTCTCCCGTCACGGCGCCAACGGTTGGGTCGGCAAAGTTGGCCGCCAGATGAGCCACCGCATCACGGTCGAACACCTGGCGGACATCCGTAAACAGAATGATCGGCGACCGGACGCGCGAAATACCTGCCGAAAGCGAGGCCGCCTTGCCCCCACGCGGTAGTTCCAGCAATTCAACACTGTAACGCCCATATTCGCGAGCGATGCTCGCTGTCTGATCGGTGGAACCATCCGAGACTACTAGAATGCTCAGCTTATCGGCCGGATAGTTCTGGGCCAATAGCGAATTCAGCTTTTCCCGGAGGAAAACTTCTCCATTGTGGACCGTTATCAGAGCAGTAACGCCGGGCTGATAATCCATGCTCTTTTGAACAGCCGGGCGAGTTCGAAATTTTACGCGAGCCAGCAGAACCGGATAGCCGGCCAACAGATAGAGTGCCACCAGCGTGCAGAAGATTAGAATGGCTACGGAAATGACCATCGGCTTTGGGAGTTACTCCTGAAGGCTCGGTGCTGGGACTTTGCCGGCTGTTCCGTGGCCGCCGAATACATAGCGGGCAGCAGTTTCCAAATCAAGCGCGAGAGAGCTGTTCTTGATGTAGAACAGATCCGATTCGAGATTCTCGAGCTCGGTCGCGACTCCATCGTTCGAGCGCGCATCGGCGCCGCGCCAGTTCAACACTCCCGGTTTCACCGAGAAACGCTGGAAGTACAGCGGGAACAGTTCCATCAGCCGCGCTGCATGCTCTACGCGTACGGCGGGAGGACCAACGAATGCCTGCTCCCCGCGGACTATGTTGATCAGCTCCGGCATCCGTGTCAGGCGCAGGCGGCGAATCCAGGAGCCGGCGCCAGTAATCCGCCCGGTTTCCCGGTCGCGAATCCGGAAGCGTAAGCGCCGGTATGGTACCCGATAGACGCCGACGCACTCGGTTCGCTCGAATATGGGTCCTGTCCGGGAAAGTGCAATTACCAGAGCAATCGCGAGCAGCACCGGAGCAAGCACGATGAGCACCGCCAGCCCGAGAACGTTGTTGTAGATCGCCTGAATGGCCATTGCGGGCCGGAAGGGAAACAGGGTGTTTGCCATGTAAACATCCTGTGCGCGCAAGTAGGCGGCGCAGACCTTCGAAAGGTAGCGTTCGTACGCTTCGGCGGCGCTCGTGCATTCTCTGCCGGCCCACCGGATCTCCATCAAACGGCGTGCCGCCACTGGCAGATGCTGGGTGAAGATCACCCGATCTGGATTTTCCCTCGCGATCACTTCTTCCAGATCGTCGAAACCGCCAAGATGCCGAACGCCCGCGGGAACGGCGGTATCCGGATCGGCCAGGATTCCAATAAGACGGCGGCGCAGAGGTGTCTCCGCCAAGGCGCGCGCCGCATCGTCGCATCCCAGGATCAGATATCGCTTCGGCGATGAGCTGACCCGATTGATGGTAGTGATCAGGATTGCCGCAAAAAGAGATCCCAGAATTGTTGCCGAGGCGGTTAGCGGTACGCCGACGAGCGCATACGTCAAAAGGGCTTGCGTAACCAGTGTTAAGCCGGCGCCGACAAGGAAGTTGTCCACTGGCAGGAGCCAGGGTTCGCCGATGGAATCCCGCACATGCCGAAACTGGTGCTGCAGCCAGAAAACGAGCCCGGGAACGCCCATGGCAACAATCTCCTCCAGCCAGTCTTCGGCAGGGAGAAGAGATGGCTGCAATTCGGAGGCCAGCCAATACGAAAAAACACACGCCGTCAGCTCTGCGATCGCAAGTAAGAGTGCCGGTGTAATCATGGCTTTATCGGACGACTGACGCTTGCGGTTCCAGAGTGGATTCTCGTGTGCGCGCCAGCGGCTTCGCGGTTTCCGTCACCGCGGAGAGAAAACGGCTCAGCTCCGGGATGGCGCGGTTATCCGCTACTGCTCCGGCAATAATTAGCGTTTCCTGGCCCGGAAGGTTCAGCCGGAATGACCAACCCGGTAGTTCCTCGGCAATTTTCAGCTCTTTTGCCGGGAGACCAGGCCGAAGCCACTCGATACGGATCCATCCGTTCGCACGGGCAAATAAAGAGAGTGCCGCCCACCATTGTTCGTCCGTTTGGGCTGCTTTCAGTGAGGAATGGAGTTCGTCGATTTGTATGCTGGAACTCATCGCCCTTCTCATTCTTTTTGCAAGAAAGAACCGGGCGGCGCCTGCAAATTCGTGATAGCCGAGGTGATGGACGACGCCGATCCCGATTACGCAAAAAGCAATCAGAGCCGCTGGTCCTAGCCATCCCGCGTTCGGGAGGCTGATCACCAGCGCGACGACGGCCGCCACCATGGAACACAAGTAGAGAGTCAATACGGCAATCGGTGTTGACATCCCGCGGTCAAGAAGGCGATGGTGTATGTGGCCGCGATCCGCGCCGAAAATCCGGCGCCCCTGAAGAAAGCGCCGAATAATCGATAACGCTACATCCGCTAAGGGGACGATGAGCGCGAGAATCGGAACCAGATAACTCAGGCGAGTCGGAGGCTCGCCCGATAACCAGATCACTCCAAAGCAACCGAGCAGGTACCCGATCAGCAGCGCCCCGGAATCGCCCAAAAAAACGGTTGCGGGACTGAAGTTGTGGCACAAAAAACCCACTAGAGCAGCGGCTAGCGGCAAAGTGGTCAGTGCCAGTTGACCGTTGCTATGAAGCAGCGCGGCCGCGAACAGCGTCAGCGTGGCGCAAAGTCCCATCCCGGAGCAGAGACCGTCCAACCCATCGATCAGATTCAACGCGTTTGTCGTTAATAACAGCCAAAAAACAGTCAGCCCCAGGCTGAGCCAAAGCGGCATCTCAATACCGGCGAGATAGTCGATTCGGAGCCCGCCCGCAAAAGCGACCAAGGCCGCGACAACCTGTCCGCCTAGCTTGAAATAAGGCTGTAGATTGAGTAAATCATCGATCAACCCGGTTGCGAAAATAATTGCCGCCCCGGGGAGAATGCGCGCTGCCATGGATTCCGGATGAAACCAGGCGTCGCCGGGCTCGAGTAGCGTGAACAGCGCCGTCAAATAGGCGGCGGCGATCGGAATACCCCCGACGCGCGGTGTGGGATGAACGTGGACTTTACGCGCACCTGGGCGGTCCATGACGTTGTACGACCGGAAAATATCCCGGACAACCGGCGTTAAAAACAAAGAAATGAGGAATGACCGAAGACTGACCCAAAGAAGCTCGGAATGAAGGAGGCTGTCGGTCATTTTGGTGATCTCTGCACGGGGCGGACTCGACGATCAGATGCCCGGTTCAGCCCAAACCTTGCGGAGCCATGCAGACCCGCGCTGATCGACGATGTGCCTGATGCGAATCAGGATCTCGTCCGTGTCCGTGTTCTCTATCTCCCCCAAATACAACATGTTGGCGCAATCCACTTCGACAAGTGAAAAAGGCTTGAAATATTGCTCTTGAAAGTTCTGTATGCGAAGCCAGAACTGATCGACGCTGCCAACCGAAACGGAAAGCCAGTGCCCCGCCGGTAGGACGCGGCACCGCGCCGTGGCGTGCTCCTCCATAGTGCTTGTCTCTTAGTCTACCAGCCGGATTCTACGATACTGAAGCCGAATTTCTAGCTGTCAATCAGCAAATTGGCCTGTGACTCCCCGGCGGGAGCGGGAGACGTTTTCCCGTGCTGGTTCAACTGTTTGGATAGGGCGAGGATGGAGCTTTCTGGCGTAGATTTAGAATCGGCGGGGGCGGGCGGATGCGGAAAGGGCTGCGGCCCGCGTCGCCTGGCTGCGGGAATGCTTGTCGAGTCCCGGCGGAGGATTACCTCGATTGTCACGAATGAAGCCAGAAAGATGAGGAAAATCATGGCGCGCCTGGAACTGTAATCGGCTCCCGGCGGCCAGACTTTAGGAAAAACGATCGATCGTGCTGCCCAGGTGCTAGGCGAGCATCGGTTTGACAAGCTCTCCGTGGACGTCCGTTAGCCGGAAATTGCGGCCTTGAAATTTGTACGTCAACCGTTTATGGTCAATGCCCAGGCAATGCAGAAGAGTTGCTTGAATGTCGTGTACGTGAATGGGATCGGAAACGACGTTGTATCCGAATTCATCCGTCTCTCCGATCACCGTGCCACGCTTGATTCCGCCACCGGCGAACCACATGGCGAAACACCTGGGATGATGATCTCGCCCGTAGTTCACGTCGGTCAACTTGCCCTGGCAGTAGACAGTGCGGCCGAACTCGCCGCCCCAAACGACTAGCGTATCGTCCAAAAGGCCGCGTTGCTTCAGGTCTTGAATCAGCGCGGCCGAGGGTTGATCTACCGCCTGTGCCTGTAAGCGAAGATCGCGCGGCAGCTCGTTGTGTTGATCCCAGCCACGCTTATAGAGCTGGATAAACCGCACACCCCGCTCTACCAGCCGGCGCGCCAGCAGGCAATGCGACGCATAGGAGCCCGGTTTGCGGGAGTCCGGTCCGTACATGTCGAACACCGATTCCGGTTCTTTCGAAAGATCCATCAGTTCCGGGACGGATGTCTGCATCCGGTAGGCCATTTCATACTGCGCGATGCGGGTCTCGATTTCCGGATCGCCAAACATCTCGCTCCGCATCCCGTTCAATGTGTTCAGGGAGTCCAGGATACGGCGGCGCGTTTCCCGGTCGATACCCGGAGGGTCCGACAGATAAAGAACGGGGTCCCCGGCCGAACGGAACTTGATGCCCTGGTAGTTGGACGGCAGAAAACCCGAAGACCACAGCCGTGAGAATAATGGCTGATCGATATTCAACCCGCTGGATTGAGAAAGCAGAACGACAAACGCGGGAAGATTGTGATTCTCGGTTCCCAGTCCGTATGTGGCCCAGGATCCGAGCGAAGGACGGCCGGGCTGTTGGCTACCGGTCTGGATGAATGTAATCGCGGGATCGTGGTTGATGGCGTCTGTCGTCACTGTCTTGACGATCGTAATGTCGTCCACAATCTTCGCGGTATGCGGCAGCAGTTCACTCACCCATGCGCCGGACTGGCCATGTTGCGCGAACTTGAAAATCGTAGGAGCCACAGGGAGAGTGCTTTGTCCGGAGGTCATCCCGGTGATTCGCTGGCCCATCCTGACCGAAGCCGGCAGATCGATCCCGCGGTGAGCCTCAAGCTTAGGCTTCCAGTCGAACAGATCGTGCTGCGACGGCCCGCCGGATTGGTGGAGAAAAATGACGTGCTTCGCCTTGGGTGCGAAATGTGGCAAACCAGGCTGCGCTCCGGTGGCCGCCGGTTCTGTTGTGGCACCTTGGGCAAGTGACGCCAGAGCAGCCATGCCCAGCCCGGTAGATCCGAGCGAGAACAGCTGTCGGCGTGTCATCGCGAGTTCGAAATCCCGTCGCATCACTATTCCTTCGTTATCGTCTCGTCTAAATTCAGGATGACGCTGGCAACCGTCGTCCAGGCGGCGAGGCTCGGCTTGTCGAGTCCTGCGCCGACGGTGGATTCCCCGTTCTGGAGAAGCTTTTCGACGCCTTCCGGAAAGTTCTTATAGACGCCGAGCTGCTTCTTGTATTGCTGCGCCAATACTTTCCGTTCCGGCTTCTCCGGCTCCCGCGCGAGCACCGTGCGGAAGGCGAACTCGACGGGATCCTTTTTCCCTTCTGTCATCATTCGCGCCGTAAGCCCGCGCGATGCTTCGATGTAGGCCGGATCGTTCAGAAGAACGAGAGCTTGAAGCGGCGTATTCGTCAACGTCCGTTTAGCTGCGCATTTCTCGCGATCAGGTGCGTCGAATGTCGCGAGACCAGGCGGCGGAGCCGTACGCTTCCAAAACGAGTACAAGGAGCGGCGATACAACTTGTCGCCGTGATCCTGGACATAGATCTGCGATGAGAACGTATCCCCGTAGGCGATATCCTCCCAGACGCCTTTCGGCTGATACGGATAGACGCTCGGACCGCCTATTTTGTCATTCAGCAGCCCGCTGACGGCGAGGGCGTTGTCCCGGATCAATTCCGCGGGCAGGCGATACCGCGGTCCACGAGCCAGCAAGCGGTTCTCCGGGTCCTTTTCAAGCAAGGCCGGCGGGATACGCGACGACTGCTGGTAGGTTGCGGACAGGACAATTTTCTTCTGCAGGGCCTTTACATCCCACCCACTGCGCATAAATTCCGTGGCCAGCCAGTCGAGAAGCTGCGGATGGCTTGGGTATTCGCCCTGACTTCCGAAATCTTCCACCGTCTTCACAATTCCCTGGCCAAAGAACATCTGCCAGAACCGGTTTACCGCGACGCGTGACGTAAGGGGATGCTCGGGAGATGTCAGCCAGTCGGCCAGTCCCAGGCGATTCTTCGGAGCCGACTTCGGTAAAGGCGGCAGGAAACTCGGCACGCCCGGTTCGACCACATCCGTTCCGTTCCGGTAATCGCCGCGAGCGAGAATTTTGGTCTCCCGCGGGATTGCCATTTCCGACATCACCATCGTTGTGGGAATGTCGAGCTTCACGTCGTCCCGTTTTCGATAAAGATCCTGTAAGGCTTGATTTGTCTCGCGGACCTCGGCGGGTGCTCCATGCTCGAAAAAGTAGTCGAGCAAGGCCAAACGCTGGTCGAGCGAACGCTTCCCAGACGGGATCGAAAGCGTGACATAGACCGGGAAACGCTCCGCCAGCGTCTCAATCTCCTGAGCCGCTAAAGGCCGGGAGTAGACACGCAGGTCGTCGAGCGAGGCTCGGATCCAAGGCTTCGGAATACTTTCGGTGACGGGTGTCAATTTGACCGGCTTGCCGTCCAGGAACAATGCCGGCTCCGGCTGGAGATTGACGGCTGCGTGAATCCATGCGCCGGTTACCACTTCCTCACTACGGAAAACCTTGTCGTCAACCGAGAGCCAGAAACTGGAGCCACGGCGATTTTGCCCGATTGCGCGGCCTCCATCGATCCAGAGACGGAAGCGGCTTCCCTGAACAAGGGTCCTCGGCTGGGTATCGAGAC
>CAYTVP010000209.1:0-7960 GCA_964441675.1 uncultured Solibacteraceae bacterium
AGTCCACTTATATTCGAACGTCGTCCTATGGCGCCTATGCGCGCTTCTGGAATCGTGAGACGCGCGTACCCTGCACCAAGCCACCGTTCGGCGAGTTGGTGGCCGTCGACACGTCCACGGGTGAGATCGCATGGCGAAGTCCGTTGGGGACAGTGGATGCGCTCGAGGAAAAAGGCGTGAAGAATACCGGTGCGTTGAATCTGGGAGGCAGCATCGCCACGGCGGGGGGCCTGGTCTTCATCGCGGCTACAAACGATAGCCGTTTTCGCGCGTTCGAGTCGAAGACGGGAGCTCTTTTGTGGGAGCATCCGATCGACGCCAATGGTCATACAATCCCGATCACGTATTCAGGAAAGGACAATAAGCAATACGTGGCCATCATGGCTGGCGGTGGTGGAGGTTACTTCGGTGGCACGCCGAGCGACAGCCTGATGGCGTTTACCCTGAGCGACAGCGCAACGCCACCGCCGATTGTGTCCAAGCGCAGTCCTGCCGAGTTGGAAACCACCAAGGGGCCGGCAGTGCTACCGGACGCGCCGGGAAAAGCTCTTGTGCAGCGCGCCTGCGGAACTTCGTGCCATACCATTCAGACGATTACCGGAGCCCGGCGGGATCGGAAGGCTTGGTCGGCGATGGTCGACAATATGATCGCTCGAGGCGCTGTTGTAAAAACCAGCGAGATTCGAGTGATCGTCGACTATCTGTCGACGCATTACGGCCAGTAGCACTCGGACTTGCAGCGCTCAGACTGAGTGTGCCGGTCCGTTGGTTTGTTTGCGGCTCAGGGCTTCCAAAGCCTCTTCCGACGTCGCCTTGACCAGCGCGCCCATCTTCGGGCTTTGGGGGACAATGTCGGGCCGCAATCCCTTCGCAACCAGGGCCGCGGTCATCACGGGGCCAACAGAGGCAATAACCACGTGCTGCTTAAGCGTCTCGAACACACGCTCTCCTAATCCGAGCTCCGCCGCTACTTCAAGCAGATGATCCAGTTGAATGGATGAGGTGAAGATCACGACATCGAACTCCCGGCTGGCCAGGCCACGAGCGGCCTGACGCAGTGGTTCGAGATCGTCGGGAAGCTCCCAGCGATAGAGCGCCACGGGGATCACCGTGGCGCCCAGCGCTTCGAGCGCTGCGTTCATTTCGAGATTCGGGCGTCCGTACTCCTGAACTGCGATCCGCCGTTCCGGACGCGGCGTAACGGCAGTAATGATCTCCTTCCACGTGTTCGGCTCAGGGATCATGATCTCGATCGGAACCTGAAGCGAACGCAGGATCGGGATCGGCTTCGGACCGCGGGAAACGATCGTTGCGCGTCGCAGCGCGGCCCCCAGACGGTCGAGAGGCATCTGCGTGGCGACGACATCGCGTAAGAATGCGAGACCGACGCCAGTCATGCAGATCACCATCTCGATCCGACCGGCTTCCAGTTGCTCGACGAAGTGGAGCGCGACGGAGTGATCTTCAATCGCCCGCTCTTTCACGGATGGAGCGACAAAGGGCGTTCCGCCCTGGCGGGCAATCAACGATGCGATATCGCGCGAGCGCCGGCTTTCGAGGCTGAGCACGCGCAGACCGGCAAGCGGCATTTTGAGACGGTTCCCGTCAGTCTCCCGAGGCAGCAGCCGGCGCCAGCACGCCAGGTCCGAGTGAGGATTCAGCGGCTTCCGCAAAGCGAAGCTTCATCACCAGCAGCGAGCTGGCGGTGACCATCACACCCAAAAGCAGCAACGCCTGTGGCCAGGTGAACGACTCCATTTTGAAGAGAAAGCCGGCTAAAACTGCGCCAACGTTCCCACCGGCACCGACGATTCCGGAGACGGCACCCAGCGCTCGCCGGTTGACGAAAGGCACTACCGCGTATGTTGCTCCATTCGACATCTTTACGAAAAGGCCCGTCAACAGCATAGCCCCGCCAGCGAGAGGAAGCCAACGTGCCTGCGAGAACGAGATCAACGCTAGGCCTTCCAATGCGATGGTAGCGCCCAGCAGGTAGGAGCGTCCACGCAATCCCCATCGCGACGCGCACCGGTCGCTGACCATGCCGCCGAGTGCCCGCGCGAACACATTCATCATCCCGAACGTGCCTGCCAGAAATCCAGCCGTGTGGAGGTCAAGCTGGAAATAGTCGACGAAATAGAGTGCTGCAATGTTGTCGATTGTCAGCTCGAGGCCGAAGCATGCTCCATAGAGCACGAAGAGTGCCCATACCCGGGAATCCCGGCACGCCTCCCAGAACGCACGATTGGCGGACGATTTCCGGGTTAACAGCCCGCGTCGCCGCAAGTCCTCAAAATTTCCGTCAGCCGTGTCCTGAGTAAGAAATGCGTAGGCGATTCCCATCAGGAGCATCGCCGCGCCGGGAATAATCATCGCCAGCCGCCAGCCCCACCAGGCACTCGCCCCAAGATGCAGAAAGGCGCTGAACAAAAGAGGCATCACCATCTGAGTAACGCCGCCGCCGAGATTTCCCCAGCCTGCGGCCGTTGCGTTCGCGGTGCCGACAATGCTGGGCGCGAACATTACGGAGGTGTGATACTGCGTGATGACAAACGAAGCACCGATTGCTCCGATGGCAAGGCGAAACAGCAGGAACGATTCGTAACTATTCGCCAGGCCGATTCCCATCACCGGCAAGGCGCCAAAGATCAGCAGTCCCGCATACGATTTCCGGGGGCCGATACGATCGCACAGCCAGCCGAATACCAGACGGGCGACAATGGTGATCGCCACCGAAGCGATGATCGTGTTGCCGATCTGCGATTTCGTCAGGTGGAACTCGTCGCGCACCACAGGCATGAGCGGCGCAATTCCAAACCAGCCAAAGAAGCATAAAAAAAATGCTGCCCAGGTCATGTGGAACGCGCGCATGGGAGCGCTCGAAACGTCGGACAGCCGGATTTGGGAAGCTTTGTGAATCGCTGTCATCAGCCGCCCGAGATCCCGAGCATGATGATTCCTTGTTCGATCTTGACGGGATATGTCTGAATCGTAGGATTCGCGCCCTCGCAGGGCTTGGTAACCGATCCCGATTCAAGACAAACCCGCCAGTTGTGCAGCGGGCATGTGACAGTTGTGCCGCCGACGATACCGTCGGCAAGCGGGCCGCCGCGGTGCGGGCACCGATTCTCTATGGCAACAAATCGCTCTCCAAGATTGAAGATGGCAACGGCGTGCGATCCCAACTGGAGCGGACGTCCCTCACGTGCAGGAATATTCTCAGCTTCAGTAACTCGAATCCATTTCATACCGGTAATGCCTCCATGGGTTGAATCGTGACGAACTGCGTTGGACGCGGGCGGACTCGCTCCATCCACGCGTCATAGGATCTGTCTTTGGACCTGCGCAGCCGGTCGAGCAGCGCATTGCGTACCTCTCGTGGCGCATATACGGTGGCCTTGCGAATCTCTTCGATTCCAAGCCGCTCGACAAAGTCGTAGGTCCGCTCGAGATAATTGGCATTCTCACGGTAGTACTGGAAAAACAGCTCGCTTGCCTCAAGCGCCTCTTCCGTGGTTTCCACCGTCACTAAGAGATCGGCCTTGCGGACTCCCTTGCCGGCCGCTCCGCCGACCACAATCTGCCAGCTGCCCTCCTGGCCAACCAAGCCAACGTCCTTCACCGTTGCCTCGGCGCAATTTCGCGGGCAGCCAACCACCGCCATCTTGAATTTATGCGGGGTGAAGAGATTCTCCAGCCGCCTTTCGAGCTCTACGCCGGCCGCTATTGAATCCTGTGTGCCGAACCGGCAGAACTGACTTCCGACGCAGGTTTTCACCATGCGCACGCCCTTGGCGTAAGCCTGTCCGGACGGCATCCCCAACTCGTCCCAGATCGCCGGCAAATCCTCTTTTTTCACGCCTAGCAGATCGATCCGCTGGCTGCCGGTAACCTTCACCAGCGGTACGTTGTATTTTTCGGCAACGTCGGCGATCTTCCGCAGCTCCGCCGGCGACGTCACGCCGCCGCGCATTCGGGGAACGACGGAAAATGTTCCATCTTTCTGGATGTTGGCGTGCACGCGGTCGTTGATAAACCGCGCGGAGCGATCCTCGTCGTGCCCGCCGCAGGAGGCTACGTCCACCATGTACGACAGGGCCGGCTTACACACCTCACAGCCTTTTCCATTTCCGTAAATGTCGAGCACTTCCTGAACCGAGCGAAGCTGCTGCGAGCGGACGATCTCACGCAACTGCTCCTGCGTGAACGGGACGCAGGAACAAAGCAATTTCCGCGATTCTTCCTCGAAGCCGGGTACCACGGCCTTCAGCAGGTTGGCGCACGTACCGCTGCAGGTGCCGCATCCGGTCGAGGCGCGCGTCCGGTCCTTCAACTGGCTCATGTTGGAGACGCCGTGCTCGTGAATCGCTTGGATGATTGCGCCCTTGGTAACGCCCATGCAACCGCATACGGTTTCGCTATCCGGTATCTTGGCGACGTCCAGGCCGCGGTCATCGGCGGGCGGGAAGAGAAGATGGTTCCGGTGCTGCGTGAGGTCTTCACCGGTTCGGAGCCATTCCACGTATTTGTGGTGATCCGATGCGTCTCCGACAAGAATGACGCTGTCGAGCCGGTTTTCCTTCAGAACCAGCTTCTTGTAGACGCCGGTCGCGGCGTTTTCATAGCGGATCGTCTCGTCGCCCGGTTCGGTACTTTCGACATTGCCTGCCGAGAACACATCGACTCCCATGATTTTCAACTTTGCTGACGGAGCCGATCCGGTAAACACAGGGCCACGATTTCCCGTGATGGTCGCCGCCAGCACGCGACCCTGCTCGAACAGCGGAGCCACGAGCCCAAAGATTTCGCCCCGATGTTCCGTGCACTCGCCTACAGCGAAAACATCCGGATGCGATGTTTCCATGTAGTCGTTCACCACGATGCCCCGCCGGACTTCGAGCCCTGCCGTACGCCCGAGCTCCGCATTGGGCCGGATGCCTGCCGCAATCACGACAAGATCGGCGTCGATCTCGCTTCCGCAGGCGAACCGTAGACCCTGCACGCGGCCGTTGCCGAGAAAACCCTTCGTCTGCTTCTGAAGCAGTACGCGTACCCCGAGAGCCTCCATCTTTCGCCGCAGGTAATCCCCTCCGGGAGAATCCAGTTGGCGTTCCATCAGCGTGTCCTTGAGGTGGACGACCGTGACATCGCAACCCTGCACCTGAAGCCCGCGAGCAGCTTCGAGCCCCAGCAGGCCGCCTCCGATCACTACTGCTTTGAGTCCCGGCCGCGACCGTTCGAGCAATGCCCGTGTGTCATCCAATGTTCGAAAGACGTGAACATTCTTTTTGTTGACGCCTTCGATGGGCGGGACGAATGCGCTGCTGCCCGTTGCCAGAATCAGCTTGTCGAAAGTGGTTTCTTCTCCCGCCGCATCGATTACGATGCCACGGACGGGATCGATATCCGTTACCCTTTGGCCGAGGCGCGCGCGTATCCCGTTCGACTGGTACCAATCAATTCCATTGAGGACGATATCGTCGGCTGTTTTCTCGCCGGCCAGGACCGATGAGAGAAGGATTCTGTTGTAGTTGACATGCGTCTCATCTCCGAAGATCGTGATATCGAAGTCGTGGCGATACTTCAAAATCTGTTCGACGCACGCGACACCGGCCATACCGTTGCCAACCACCACCAGTTTTTTCATTGCGCCCCTCCGGCGCGCTCTACCCGTACCGCGCACTGTTTGTAGTTGGGTTCACGCGAGACAGGATCGAAAGCGCTTTGTGTCACCTCATTCACATTGGTTTCGAAGAAATGAAACGGCATGAAGACTTGTCCGGGCGCGACGATCTCCGTCAGCCGCAGCTCGACTCCCTTGACGCGGCCGCGCCGCGAAATTACGTCAACGAGATCGTGACTTCGTAGGCCCTGACCACCGGCATCGCGCGGATTCATTTCGAGCCAGGCATGAGGTGAAAGACGCTCCAGAATTGGTACCTCCTTGGTCTTCGTGCGCGTATGCCAGTGTTCAACGGTCCTGCCGGTGTTGAGCACCATTGGATATTCCCGGTTGGGCTGTTCGGGAAACGGCTCCCATGCTGCGCAGATCAACTTTGCGCGGCCGTCCGCGGTTTGGAACCGGCCGCCACCATAAAGGCGAGCTGTCCCGGTTGTGGCACCCTCGGGATACGGCCACTGTACCGCCACGCTTTCCGCCAGGAGTTCATAGCTGATGCCGGAATAGTCGCAGAGCCGGCCGCGCGAAACGCGACGCCACTCTTCAAAGGCATCTTGCGGCGCGGACCAGCCGGCGAACAGTTCCTCGCGGCAACCCAGCTTGTCTGCCACATTCAGGAAAATGTCGAAATCACTGCGTGCCTCGCCGGGAGGGTCGACCGCCTTGTTGACTTTGCTGACGCGCCGCTCGGAGTTTGTGTACGTTCCTTCCTTTTCGCCCCAGATCGCGGCAGGCAGCACCAGGTGCGCCAGCTCCGTCGTGGGCGTGGGGTGGTAGCCATCCTGCACCACCAGGAAGTCGAGGTTGCCCAACGCCTGACGCAGAACGCCTTGATTGGGAAACGATACCAGCGGATTGGTGGCGATGATCCACAGGGCACGGATCTTACCGCTCACCGCGCCTTCCACGATGTCCGGATACGCAAGGCCGCGCTTCATCGGCAGACGGTCTTCCGGGATGTTCCACAATGCTGCGAGCTCGGCGCGATCCTGAGGATCGTCGAATTTGCGATAGCCCGGCATACTGCTTGTGAATCCGGTTTCCCGTGTACCCATCGCGTTGCATTGGCCGGTGATCGAGAATGGCGAGGATCCCGCGGTACCGATCTTGCCGGTCAAAAGCGACAGATTGCAGATCGCGCTGACCGTCTCCGTGCCCTTCGTACTGTGGTTGACGCCCATCGTCCAACCCAGGAACGCCGACTTTGCGCGTCCCAGCATGAATGCGGTTTTGTAGAGCTGTTCCTGGCTAAGGCCAGTGACTTCCGACACCCGCTCCGGCGCGTAGTCTTCGAGAAACTTTTCCAGCGCGTCGAAGCCGGTGGTGTGCCGATCGATGTACGCGCGATCGATCAGATTGTGGCGGATCAGGAGATGCGCGATGCCATTCAGCAGCGCCAGATCGGAACGTGGTTTCAGCGGCAGATGAAAGTCGGCCATCATTGCCGTCTTGGATACGCGCGGGTCGGCAACGATCAATGTCTGGTTCGAATTGGTGTCGAGATACTGGCAGAGAATCGGGTGGTTATCCGCGATGTTTGCGCCGATCAGAAAAACAACATCAGCATGTTCGATGTCTTCGTATGCTCCGGGAGGGCCATCGCTGCCGAACGAGAGCTTGTAGCCGGACACCGCGCTTGCCATGCAGAGTGTAGTGTTGCCGTCATAGTTTCTGGTGTTGAAGCCGAGCTGTACCAGTTTGCCGAGCGTGTAAAATTCCTCGGTCACCAGTTGTCCCGTGCTCAGCACTCCCAGCGAGTCTTGTCCGTATTTTTGTTGAGTGGCACGGAATCGTTCGACCATCGTCGTGAGAGCTTCTTCCCAATCGACGCGGACCAGTTTCCCGTTCTTTCGCAACATCGGATACCGGGCGCGGTTTTCGGCGGCTATTGTGTAGTGTTCGGAAAGCCCTTTCGGGCAGAGCTTGCCGCGGTTCACCGGATGCAGCGCGTGCGGCCTCGCAGCAACCGCCTTGCCGGCCTTGACACCGATTTCGATTCCGCAGCCGACCGAGCAGTAACCGCAGGTGGTGGGAACCCACTTGTCCGCGATCTTCCGCGCGGAAGTGTACCCGGTATGCTCGCTACGCCCATATGCGTACTCGCCGCGAAGATTGTCGAGCCCGAGCAGCCGAGCGAATTTCATGCCGCCCTCCGCACCGACGTAAATGCCGCCGCCACATTCTTTGGGACGACGGTGACGAAGAAAAGATACCGGCCCAGCCATTCGCCGGCTCAGGCGTTGCCGTTTCGCTAGCAGCATTTCTGCTGGCGTTAGCCGG
>CAYTVP010000210.1:0-7909 GCA_964441675.1 uncultured Solibacteraceae bacterium
GCGGTGTCGGTGTTCGTCATCGACACCGCTGATGTCGCCGCAACGGTCGACCAGGTTCAAAGCCTTGCCGACGCGGGGTCGGAGTTGGTGCGGATTACCGTCAATACCGAGCAAGCCGCCGCAGCCGTTCCGAAAATCATTGATCTGCTTCGTTTTCGAGGCTGTAACGTACCCGTAATTGGCGACTTTCATTACAACGGCCATATTCTGCTCCGCAAGCATCCCGGCTGCGCGCGTGCACTCGCCAAGTATCGGATCAATCCGGGCAACGTCGATATCGGCAAGCAGGGCGACAATAACTTCCGCACGATGATCGAGATCGCGATTGAGAATCAGAAACCGGTGCGGATCGGGGTGAACTGGGGATCGCTCGATAGCCGCCTGCTGACTCGTTTAATGGATGAGAATGCCCGTTCGAGCACGCCGCTCGATGCGAAGGACGTAATGCTGAACGCCATCGTTATCAGCACGCTCGAATCCGCCGCGGCCGCCGAGTCATATGGGCTTCCCCACGACCGGATTATCCTCAGCGCGAAGGTTTCCGGCGTGCAGGATCTGATCAAGGTCTACCGTATGCTGGCCGCGAGGTGCGATTACCCGCTGCACTTGGGGTTGACCGAGGCCGGGATGGGCGCCAAAGGGATAGTCGCCACGACGGCGGCGCTGGGAGTGCTCTTACAGGAAGGAATCGGCGATACAATCCGAACTTCGCTGACACCGGCGCCAAACGGCGACCGGACTGAGGAGGTACTGGTCAGCCAACAGATTCTCCAATCGCTCGAACTCCGCAGTTTCACGCCGCAGGTCACCGCCTGCCCCGGCTGCGGCCGCACCACTTCCACCTATTTTCAGGAGTTAGCCGAGCAGATCCAGAGCTATCTTCGACGGCAGATGCCGGTGTGGAAACTGACGCATCCCGGTGTCGAGGAGATGAAAGTCGCGGTAATGGGATGCATTGTCAACGGCCCCGGCGAATCGAAACACGCCAATATCGGAATCTCGCTGCCGGGAACGTTTGAGGAACCGGTGGCGCCTGTTTATGTGGACGGCCGGTTGGTGCGCACGTTGCGCGGTGATTCAATTGCCCGAGAGTTTCAGACGATGCTTGAAGAATATGTCGAGCTGCGCTATCCCGCAGCGGAACAAGTACCTGCTTAGAATTACCAGGCCCTAAGAATTACCCAGGTGGTTATTGCTCAGGCCGCGCACTCGCCGCGGCCAAGCTGCACCGAGAAGTCCACGTCGTCGCCCCAATCGCGGTACATCTCCGGAGACAGGTCCGAGGGCTTCACCAGATCCGCCGTCAATTCTTTGAACGTTTGCACTTTGCAGCGGACGACATAGTCGCGGAACCGCTCGCCGGGCTGGCGATTTTCGCGGTAGTGATCCAGCACGCGAGCAGCGGCAATCGGCACATGCCGCGCCGGTAGACTTTGTATCGCCAATCCGAACCGTGCGGCACCGGAGCCATCGGTCCCGCCGCCGAGCAGCATCATGTAATACGGAACCTCGCGACCCCCGATTTTGCGCGCGTTGCCATAGAATCCAAGATCCCCGGTCCAGTGCTGGCCACAAGCATTTGGGCAGCCGGAAGCATGGATTCGTAGCTTGGAAATCTCTTCGTCGGGATTGGCGCGCAAATATTCTTTCATCGCGGATGACAACGCCGCGCCGAGATTCATCGTCTTGGTGAGCGCCAGATTACAGGAATACGCTCCCGGGCAGGTGACCGGATCATCAAGTTCGCCGATCCCCGCCTCGCCGAGATCGTGGCGCCGGAGGAGCGAGTAAACCTGTTTCAACCGGTACTCAGGTATGTAGGCGAGCGACAGATTTTGATCGATTCCCACGCGGATTACGCCATCGCCGGACGTTCTCGCAATCTCCGCCAGAAGGCGCATCTGCGATGACACCAAGTTTCCCTGATCTGTCTTGATATTGACGATGCGGTAGCCGGCCTGGCGCTGTTTCCGCACATTGGTGCGCACCCATCGTTCGTACTCGGCATCTACGCCGGTATCGAGCACCGGCAGCAATGAGCCATCAGCCGGGGCCTGCGGCTGTGATTGGAAACCGCCAAAGCCTTCGGGAACCTCTTCTGGAATGGGAGTGCCGCCATTCGCCAGAATGTCCGCGTACTCTTCTTCGACCTTCTCTTTGAACCAATCCCAACCGCGCTCGCGAATCACAAACTTCAATCTCGCTTTGTTGCGGTTCTGGCGATTGCCCCAGCGATTGAAGACACGGATGACAGCCTCAGAACGCTGTACAATCCGCTCCTCGGGCAGGAATTCGTCGAGAAGCTGCGACTCCACCGGGAGCGGGCCCAAGCCGCCTGCGGCCACAAGACGGAACCCGCGTTTACCGTCTCGAATCTGAGCCAGAAATCCCAAATCGTGGATGCCCAAAGCCACATCCTCCTCAGGCGAGCCTGAGAAGCAGATCTTGAACTTACGGGGCATGCTATCGGTCAGTGTGTTGTGCAGGAATGCGAGAGCCACCCGCTGCATGTAGGGGCGAACATCGAAAACCTCGTTCTCGAGCAGGCCCGCGAGCGGGGATCCCGTAACGTTGCGGACCGTGTTGTAGCAGGCCTCGCGAGTAGTCAGACGGGCATCGGCCAGACGATGGAGGAGATCTGCTGCACGGCGAGTCGGAATGAAGTGAAACTGCATGTTCTGCCGGGTGGTGAAATGCCCCTTCCCCGAAGCGAACTCATCCGCCGCATCCGCCAACTTTTCTATCTGATGGGCCAGCAGCTGGCCACCCGGAATCTTGGTTCTTACCATATGAACACCGGGCTGCCGTTGGCCGTAAACGCCTCTTCTCAAACGGAATCCACGGAATTCATCGTCCGTGATCCTCTGGGCGAGAAAGTCCTCGGCATGCTTTCGAAACGCCTCGATATCGTCTCTTACCGTGCGTTCGTAGTCCGTCTCCAGCTGAGAAAGCGTTTCGATACTACCCATTGCCTATCAAGAATATCAAATTTTGCAAGCCAGGAAAATGAGAGAAAACTAGTCTCGCCGAAAAATTGATTGAATCGAATCGCTTGCCCTCGGCTCTCTACTAATGTAGATTCTTGATATTGTTTGCCGTTCTACCGAACGGCCTCCAGGTTTTGAAAAGATGGAAGGAGAAAGAATGAAAAAAGTAGTTCTGGGTGTTTTCACGGCCGCGTCGTTCTTTGCTATGGGTGCGATGGCAGAAACGCTGCAGGGTACGATCTCTGACGCAAAGTGCGGCATGGGACACGCGGATGCCTCCGAGAAGTCGATGGCTTGCGTTAAAAAGTGTGTACAGGGCGGTGCCGCGCCGGTGTTCGTCACCGACGGAAAAGTGCTCAAGATTGCCAACGCTGACAAAGTGCAGGAGCACCTGGGCCATAAGGTAACAGTCACTGGAAAGGTCGAAGGCGACACGGTTACGATCGACTCGGTGAAGATGTAAATCAGTTTTAATCAGGCGAGGCGGGCTATTGGAGCTTGCCTCGTCCTTCCACTATCCAAACCTCCTCTACCCGATCCCCGTTTACCCCGTATATCCTTTCGTGCAGATTCACAGCCACACAGATGTGGTTGGGAACTATTTCCAAGCGCTCGCCGACCCTTGGTGCCTTTTTACAGGCCGACACATCGACGAAACCATGTTCTTCGTTCATACGGGTGAAAATGGCCTCCGGCATATCCTTCACTGCGCCGAAACCCTCGCCGCCTGTTGCCAGCCTGTCGGATGAGAATGTCTTCGATCCCCCGTCTACAATCACCTGTCCCTTCTTCGCGGTCGACACAACGGTAACCACAATCGACGCCGCGCAGTCTTCGCTCCGACACGAGCCGATCGAGGCAGAATTCCGGTCGTTGAAGATATATGTTCCAGGACGTATTTCGTTCATGCCCGAGATCCTGTGCGAATGCTCCCCGGTTGGCGTAGAGCCGCCGCTAACGACCTTGGGCTGAAACCCGTGTTGGGCAAGGCGGGAAAGCACATTCTCCAGCATTTCGGAAAGTTGCGCGATAGCAGACAGTCCGGCTTCATCCAGGCTCTTGATGTGGCCTGGATAGAAGGCCAGTCCATCCCAAACCAAGCCCGGCGCGCGATCCACAAATTCAATCAAACGATCCAAGTCTGGTCCTGGCGCGACACCGACGCGGCCCAACCCGACATCGATTTCCGTAAGAACGCCGATTTTCCTGCCAGCGGCAGCTGCAGCTTCCGAAAGAGCAGACGCGGCTTCGAGGGAATCGAGCGACATGGACAGCCGCGTACGCCCGGCGACTTCCATGAGCCGTGCCAGCTTTGCTCTGCCTACGGTCGGAAATGCAACCAGTAAATCGCGCGGTTCCGCGTCGAGCATGACCTCGGCTTCGCCGGGCTTGGCCACCGTCAGTCCGGTAGCGCCCAACTCCAACTGCCGGCGTCCGAGCGCAGGCGTCTTATGAGTCTTCGTGTGCGGACGCAAGCGCAGGTTGTGCGCAGCGGCATAATCTGCCATCTGCCGCAGATTGCGCTCCATCACATCGATATCAATGATCAGCGCCGGAGTATCCAGCTCGCCAACGGTCATCGAACGAATTTTAGCGAGAGCCTCCCGCCCGGCGCCTTGTAGAAAAGTTCCAGATGCTTGATCTTGTGTTTGCCTTCAAGTAGAAAGTAAAGCTGGCCGGTAAGGGGTGTAGATGTTTCTTTCCGCTGGGGAAGGATCTTCTCTTTTAGGATTTTGAGCAAGGGATCCTCCCTTTTCGTTCCGTCGTCTTCGATGGTTCGCGCCACCGCCTGAGTGGTATCCGCAGTGGAGCTGCCAATTGACCCCCCGCCTGTGGGTAAACCTCCCATTGTTCGGCCGCCGATGCCGCCCCAGGGCTGACGCCGCTCCTGAGCCATGACCTCTCCCGAGCTCCGCGATGTCGATACCACCATGCCGCTGGATCCGGCGATCTGTGTCGGTGCAAATGGAGTGGATCGCTGCCCATCTTTCGAAGAAAGGAGGAAGAAATCGTCCCGGTCGATCTCTACGGTCTGATCGCCCTTCGGCGTCAGCAATACCTCGACGACGATGAATCCCTCGTCGAGCGGAGCGCCCACCGCGGCCTGGACCTGCTCCTTTGTAGTAAATGCTGTCGCCTCGACAGCAACGTTATCATTTGAAGTCTTGCCGACCGGAGGTTTCTTGTCGTCGGCGATCGCAGTTTGAGCGATCGCTACCGCGGCCAGGATGGCAACGAATATGCGTAGCATTGCTGCTCCTTCCCTTGCTTAGCAATCAGCGCGTTTCTATTGTGTCACGTCTGGGTCAATCTAAGGTGATTTGTATACTGGAGGGAGTGTCGCAGCCGGACGTTCGGGTAGTGCCGCCGCTACACCTCGTAGGGGTGCTGGCATTTACGTTTTTAGCAGTTTCATCCACGGCGATCGCGCAGCCAAGTATCGACGATCTAGCAGCTTCGGAGGCCACATCAGACGATGCGGCGCCGCCCAAACCGGTCATTGCTCCCGTTAAACGGCCTTCCCGGCCGGAAATCGGGAGGACCACCGGCGTTGACTGGAAAGGCGTTTTCACGCAAAGCAGCATGTTTTTGGCCGCGGCGCATTCATTCCGTGTAGCAACAGAACCCGGAACACGCGACATGCCCGGGCCCTATTTCCAGGGGTATCTAGACTCCGTTGGAAATCTCCACGGCTGGTCCGATGGTGATCCGTTCCTGGTCAATTACGTCGGTCACACGCTGCAAGGTGCCGTAGCCTCGTTCATCTGGATTCACAACGATGGACGTTATCGCTATGTCGAATTTGGCAAGAGCCCAGATTACTGGCGCAGCCGCCTCCGGGCAGCCGGATGGAGCCTTCTCTACAGCACTCAATTCGAGATCGGCCCCGTTAGTGAAGCTTCGATCGGCCACATTCAGAAACATTACCCTCAGGTGGGATTTGTCGATCACGTTATAACACCGTCGATCGGGCTCGGGTGGACGATTGCCGAGGACGCGCTGGACCGCTTCGTTGTGCGTCCGTTTGAAGATCGGGTCGAGAATTTCGTGGCGCGAATAATGGTCCGCGGCTGGCTGAATCCGGCGCGCTCGTTCTCCAATGCAATGGCGTTTCGTACCCCCTGGCATCGCGACACCCGCCCGGGCGTTCGGGAATATTTCGGGAGAACTTATGATCAAATCCTTCCACGCGACAAGCCAGTAGAACGACCGAAACCTCTCGTGGCACCCTTTGAGACAGCATTCCTAGCCAAAGTGCAGACATACTCCGGGCAGGGCCTCGGAGATTCCTGCCTTGGCGGAGGCTCGTCCAATGGGCTGCGCGTTGCGAATCAATGGCAGATGGTGCTCGAAGTCAGTGGTTGCGAATTGTTTGGACTTGGCGCTCGCCGGCCTCATCTCAGCGGCGACTCGTTATCGCTCCTGGTGGGACCGCGCTGGACGCCTGCTGCGGCAAGGCGATGGAGTCCGTTCGCCGAGTTCCTGGTGGGGGTCAATAAAGTAACCAACGAATACTTCACCCCGGAAGCCAGAGAGGCCTACCTTGAGGCGACGCGCGAAACCAACGGCAAGCCGCCCGATTACAAAGACTACGCTGATTTCCGCGATTCGACCGGCCTTCAGATACAAGCCGGCACCGGCGTCGATGTCCGGTTGAGCCGCGCCTTTGCGTGGCGCGTCGCAAGCGTCGGCTACTCGCGGTCGTGGATCAAGCCAATTAACGGCATCGAATATAATGCCGGCTTGCACTTTTCAAGCGGCTTGATTTTGCGTATGGGCACTTGGTAATCCGGAGCTCACCGGGCGCCCGGTAAAATAGCTACTTAACTCATGATTCCTGAGAAAATCCCGGAAGGGCTTACCTTCGACGACATCTTGTTGTTGCCAGGCAGAAGCGCCGTGCTGCCCTCTGAAGTCGATACACGAACGCTGTTCAGCCGGAACATCCCTCTCAATATTCCGGTGGTGAGTTCCGCAATGGATACCGTCACCGAATCCCACCTTGCGATTGCGCTGGCCCAACAAGGCGGGATTGGCGTAATTCACCGCAGCATGACCATCGAGCGTCAGGCCGAAGAAGTCGATCGCGTGAAGCGCTCTGAATCGGGCATGATTGTCGATCCTGTCACCATGGAGCCGAGTACGCCCATCGAAGATGCCTTGGCGATGATGGCGCGTTTCCGTATTTCCGGAGTACCTGTCGTCCAGGATGGAAAGCTGGTCGGCATTCTCACCAATCGCGATCTTCGTTTCGAGACCGATTTCAAACAGCCTGTCTCGAATCGCATGACCAAAGAGAATCTGATCACTGTCCCGGTTGGTACCACGCTCGAAACGGCAGAGCGTATTCTTCATCAACATCGCGTGGAGAAGCTGCTTGTCGTCGATGAAGAGTTCAAGCTGAAAGGCTTGATCACCGTGAAAGATATTCAGAAGAAGCTGAAGTATCCGAATGCGGCGAAGGATTCGCAGGGGCGGCTTCGCTGCGCGGCCGCTATCGGAACTACGGGAGATTTTCTGGAGCGGGCCCAAGAGCTGGTTCGCAAGAAAGTGGATGCCATCTGCGTGGATTCGGCGCATGGACATTCTGAACGCGTACTCGAAGCCGTCCGGAAACTGCGCAAGGAACTTTCTGACGTCGACTTGATTGCAGGCAATATCGCGACGTATGAAGGAGCGAGGGACTTGATCGAACTAGGCGTGGACGGCGTGAAGGTCGGTATCGGACCCGGCTCCATCTGCACCACGCGAGTGGTTTCCGGAGCGGGCGTTCCTCAGGTAACCGCCGTCGCCGAAGCTTGCCGCGCAACACGCCCTGCTCAGGTGCCGCTGATTTCCGATGGCGGCATCAAGTTTTCGGGCGATGTCACCAAGGCAATCGCCGCGGGAGCCGATACGGTGATGATCGGCTCGCTACTGGC
>CAYTVP010000211.1:0-7793 GCA_964441675.1 uncultured Solibacteraceae bacterium
TCCTTTCTGTTTTCCAGTCTCTATCCAACTGGTTCAGAAATCCCCGGTCAGCTCATCGGAGGGAACATGTTTTGTCTACCAACCGCCGCCGGAGCAAGCAGAGACGACAGTATTCAGCATTGTGGTCCCGATGTCTGACCAGGACGCCCAAAGCCCATCAGCCGAATTGCTGCCGATCGCGTCCGCTCTTGTCATGAATGGATCGGGGACAAACGCACGCGTGGCGTATATGGTTCCATTGGTGCCGAAGGCAAATCTGTTGGTTCCCAGCCGCTAGCCATCGCCGGCTCATTCTTTCCTTGGACTGCCTTCCCGCGCACGTTAGTACGGCCATCTCCACGCGACGATCTCCGGTTTGTCGATGCCGTGCTCATAGGCGTAGTTTCGGCAATCGATCTGTTGATCCCGGTATCTTTCCTTCGCGTGTGCTCCAATTTGTTGGAGCTTGGGAGTCCGGTCGATTACATCGATTGCTAGGCTAAATCGATCGATCTCGTTCTCTATGGCTAGCTCCATAGGCGTGTTGATGTTGCCCTTTTCCTTGTATCCGCGCACGTGGACGTTACGGTGGTTGGTTCGACGGTATGCCAGCCGGTGAATCAGCCACGGATAGCCGTGGAAATTGAAAATCACCGGCTTGTCCACCGTAAACAGAGAGTCGAAATCGCGATCTGTCAACCCGTGAGGGTGCTCCGTGCTAGGCTGCAGTTTGAACAAGTCCACTACGTTAATGAAACGGATCTTGAGATCGGGAAAGTCGTCGCGGAGCAATGCTGCCGCGGCCAACGCTTCCTGAGTGGGAACGTCGCCGGCGGATGCAAGTACTACATCGGGTTCACTACCCTGATCGTTACTGGCCCAATCCCAAATGCCGATGCCCTTGGTGCAGTGCCTGATCGCCGAATCCATATCCATGAACTGCAGATGCATCTGCTTATCGGAAACGATCACGTTGACGTAGTTCTCACTCCGCAGACAGTGGTCGGCCACCGAAAGGAGCGAGTTGACATCGGGCGGCAGGTAAATTCGTGTGACTGCGGCACTCTTGTTCACGACGACGTCGAGGAAGCCAGGATCCTGGTGCGTAAAGCCGTTGTGGTCCTGCCGCCAGACAGTCGAGGTGATTAGTAGGTTCAGAGAAGAAATCTCTTCGCGCCAGGACAAGCCGTTGCAGATCGACAGCCACTTAGCATGTTGGTTAAACATCGAGTCAATCACATGAACAAAGGCTTCATACGAAGAAATAAATCCATGGCGTCCGGTGAGTAAGTAACCCTCGAGCATTCCCTCCACGGTGTGTTCGCTGAGCATCTCAATCACTCGACCGTCCTTGGCCAACTCGCCACCATCGGCATCCTCCGGAAGGTAATCGGCAATCCAGAATTTCTTGCTGACCGTATAAATATCCTGCAACTTATTTGACGTATTCTCGTCCGGGCCAAACACGCGAAAGCGATCCATATTCGCTTTCATTACGTCGCGAAGAAAAGCTCCTAGCGGGCGCGTATTTTCCGCTTCGATCTGACCGGGATTGTCGAACTTTATCCTGTATTCCCGGAAATCGGGCATCCATAAAGGCTTCTTGACGAGCCCACCATTAGCGTGCGGGTTCGCGCCCATGCGGCGGTTTCCAGCGGGCGCCAGTTCCTTGAGTTCAGGAATCAGCTTACCGTTCGCATCAAACAGTTCCTCCGGTTTCTGAGCGTGCATCCACCTTTCAAGAATCTCCAGTTGCTCCGGGTTCTTCTTCACGTCTGCCAGTGGAACCTGGTGCGCTCGCCAGAAGCCTTCTAACCTGTGGTCTCCGACCGTGGCAGGTGCAGTCCAGCCTTTCGGTGTACGTAGGATAACTATCGGCCAACGAGGCCGCACTACGGTTCCCGAGCTGCGGGCCTCGCGCTGGCACTTACGGATCTCCAGAATACAGTGCTCCATCGTCGCCGCCATTGCCTGATGCATGCTCTGATGATCGGATCCTTCTACAAAGCAGGGCGTCCATCCATAACCGCGGAACAAGTTTTCCAGTTCCTCGTGACTGATGCGAGCCAGCAGCGTAGGATTGTTGATCTTATAGCCGTTCAAGTGCAAAATCGGAAGCACAGCGCCATCGCGGACAGGGCTTAAGAACTTGCTGATATGCCATGAAGTTGCCAGAGGGCCCGTTTCCGCCTCCCCATCTCCAACTACGGCCGCGACGATCAGGTCCGGATTATCAAACGCGGCTCCGCAGGCGTGAGAAAGTACATATCCGAGTTCACCTCCTTCATGGATCGAGCCTGGAGTCTCTGGTGTACAGTGACTGCCTATGCCGCCTGGAAATGAGAACTGTCTGAAGAACTCCCGAAGGCCAGCCGTATCTTCGCTCTTAGCCGGATATCTTTCCGAGTAAGTACCTTCGAGATAGACCGGTCCCAAGACACCCGGAGCCCCGTGTCCTGGCCCAGCAAGAAAGATCGTGTCCAAGTCGTATTTCTTGATCAACCGGTTCAGGTGAATGTAGATAAATGACAAACCGGGGCTCGCACCCCAGTGTCCGAGAAGACGGTTTTTGATGTGTTCAGGCTTGAGCCGTTCTCGCAGCAGGGGGTTGTCCTGCAAATAAATCATCCCAAGGCTGAGGTAATTGCAAGCGCGCCAATACGCATCGGTCTTACGTAAGGCCTCCGCGTCTAGGGGTGTTCCTTCAACGGATGATCTGGCCTTGCCATAGGCACTCAGCGAGAGTCTCTCAGCCGGTGCTGGGAGAGTCCCGCCTGATGTACCCTTGACCTCGGTCGTTTTGATTGCCATTTCGTCTCTCCTTTATTACTGCATCGAAAATTACAGCTTCTTGAAGTCAAAGGGACGTGGCCGTACTTTGGCTCAAGTCCCCGATCAGAACTACTACGGAGCGATCCCCGGCCCGGTAGAGTGGACCTGTAACCGCCACGGCGGACTGCCACTCGACAATGTCTTCTGGCGTCCCTAGCGCAGTGTCGATCCAACGGCGCCATGTACTGCCATCGCTCACTGGCAATTGAAACTCAAGCGGTTCCCAATAGGCATTCAAAATCATGTAGAGCCGTAACCCCTGGAGAGGGAGGTCCGCCTCAAGTGCCAAGCTATGTGACCAATGGTTCCAGTCCGGTTGCCCCAGCCGTACACCGTGCCAGGAGTGCTTCGCTTCCCGGAGTAACTGATTAAGACTTATCCGGTGCTCAGCTGCCATGTCCCTCATCAGCCGGCGGGCGATTAACAACCGGACAAACCGGTGCACATCGGCGTGGCAAGAGAGCAATGCCCAATCGAACCAGTTAGTTTCATGATCTTGGCAATAGGCGTTGTTGTTGCCACGCTGCGCGCGCCTCACTTCGTCACCCATGAGGATCATGGGAACACCGAGAGAGAGCATAGTAACGGTCAGGAAGTTCTTAACCTGACGGTTGCGTAGCTTCTCGATCTCGATGTCATCCGACGGACCCTCTGCACCGCAGTTCCAGCTTCGGTTATCGTCCGCCCCGTCGCGGTTGTCTTCGCCGTTCTCTTCGTTGTGCTTGTGGTTGTAGGAGACCAGATCGTTGAGCGTGAAACCGTCGTGACACGTTACAAAGTTGACACTCTGCTCGGCTTCGCGTCCCTTATGACCGTAAATCTCAGGACTGCCGAGCATCCGATCCGCAATGCGGGTGATCGAATGCTCCGCGCCACGGAAGAAATCGCGCACGTCGTCGCGAAAACGCCCATTCCACTCCTTCCAACTGTCGCCGATGAAACTCCCCACCTGATACAGGCCAGCAGCATCCCAGGCTTCCGCGATCATCTTTGTACCGGCCAGCACAGGGTCGGATTCGATGTCCCACAGCACGGGTGGATTCGACATCACGTTTCCGGATGAATCGCGCGTCAGAATGGAAGCGAGATCGAACCGGAAACCGTCCACGTGCATTTCTTCGACCCAATAGCGAAGACTGTCCACGATCATCCGCCGGACAATCGGATGGTTGGCGTTCAGGGTATTCCCCGTGCCGCTATAGTTGGCATAACGGGAGCGGTCCGACTCGAGGATATAGTAGGTGCTATTGTCCAATCCGCGGAAACAAAGCGTTGGTCCGGAATGGTCGCCTTCCGCAGTGTGATTGAACACCACATCGAGAATGACCTCGATCCCCGCGCGGTGAAGTGCCTTTACCATGTCGCGGAACTCATTTACTGCGCCGGGCGGAGCTTGCTGCGAACTGTATGCCTGGTGTGGCGCGAAGAACGAGATCGGCGCATAGCCCCAATAGTTGATCCGTCCGGGAGGACAATCCTGAACGTCGAACTGGAAGACCGGTAACAATTCGACCGCGGTAATGCCGAGCTGCTGAAGATATGGGATCTTTTCGATCAAGCCGGCGTATGTGCCCCGCTTCTGCTCGGTCACACCCGAGTTAGGGTGTGCAGTGAAGCCGCGTACGTGCATTTCGTAAATGATTGTGCGTGAGGATGGCCGTTTTAGCGGTGCATCTCCTTGCCAATCGTATGAACTCGGATCCACCACAACGCTCTTCATGGCTGTTGCGGTGTTGTCGCCCTCCATGCCAGCCGCGGCGCGGCTGTAATTTTTCGGGACCGCGACGGCGCGCCCGTACGGATCGAGAAGAACCTTCCCGGGTTGAAAGCGGAAACCGCTTGCCGGATCGAATGGCCCGTGTGCTCGAAACCCGTAAATCTGTCCTGCCTGCGCGCCGGGAACGAAGACGTGCCAATAATGGTACGTTCGATTGGCGACGGGATCGATTGGGATCACACAGGCGGGCCGGCCGTCATCCTCCCGATCGAAGAACAGCAACTCCACGCGCGAGGCGCTGCGCGAGAAGATGCTGAAGTTGACGCCTCCCGGAACTACGGTGGCGCCCAAAGGATGGCTTCGGCCCGGCGCCATCGGTGCGGAGTGTCTGTCTTCCAAGGCCGCGGGGTTAGCGGCTGTCATAGCTCAGCTCCTTCCAAGCAGTTCCTTTGGCGACTACAATTACGCGGTCCGGCTCGAAGCCAAACGTGGACCGTGTGGGACTCCCAACACGGTAACCACCACAGTCGTGCATATACACGAGAGGTACCACTTATATTTCCATCAAGTTGCTGCGTTTCAAGTGCTTGATAAGGAACATATCGCCTCCCGCGGGGCACTATGACGGCGGCCAATGAACCTCCGGCATTCCGGAGAATCTCTGGCGCGAAGAGTCCAGACATACTTGCGCGTCCGCGCGGTCACGCCAGTCGGTTGTTAATATCTTGGGCGCGGTAACCTCCCCAATTCACCCAGCCTGTCGCTCGATCCCGCGAAAGAGGGAGCCGACGCTGGGCAAATTTGATGATTGCGCTTGCCGGAACTGAATAACTCCGATTCATTCGTCTTCTCCGGGATCTAGGAGATCCTCCAAGATACTGGAGCCGACAGTTCCAACTCCACTCCAACCCGCAATGCAAGGCTCGCGCCAAGTCCTTCAACCCATGAATCGTTCGCCCCGTCGATGGACGAATCCGATCAATGGAAGCGTTAGTGCATCCGGATTGTCATGGTGCGACTGACAGTAGTGATGGTTGCGTCGCCTCGCAAGGCCCACCACCTCATGGAAGGAATTCGTTCACTTGTAGCAATGACACGCCTTGAGAATGGGTGCATCGGGTGTAGTCTGTGGTCGGATCCGGATTCGACCGTGTACTACTACGAAGAATGGGAGACCGAAGCCGGAATTCGCAGGCGTATCCAGTCGGAAAGTTTCACATCGCTACTGTCAATAATGGAGAGTGCCCGCGAACCACCTAACATTCGCTTCGACTTTCTCACAACAACACGGGGACTTGATTATGTGGAAGAGATTCGGCGAGGACCCTAGCTGGCGCGATGCGATTACGGGGGTAAGCAGCATGCGCTTCCGGCCTGGATCGAGGCGTGCAAAATGAACTTATTCGAATTCACCCACGGTGTCTTTGGAGCTTGAAACCTGACGGGTGTGTTCCAGCACGCATGGGCCACCGGCTTGGAGGCATTTGAAGAATACAAACTCAAAATCCGCCTCTCCGCCTCCGGGATTCCGTGGATTCCTCTGAAATGGCGGAGCAGCAGTCCTCAGGCAACTCCGGTCAGCCAACAGTCGTTCGCGCCAAGCTCCTAATTCCACTAACGGTCCGTGGCGACGCTTTACTAGTTGGATCTGGCACTGATACTGCTATCCTATCTGGGGCATTGTGTGTGGACTGAAGGCTCGTTTTGCAGTTTCGCACGCCCGTGGAGGCTAAGTGGACAACCGCGAAGTTGAGGAGCGGAAAGTAAAGATGACTCACGCAGTCCCGCAATCGCTGATGAGACGAACGCCGGCAAGTTCTTTTATCGCGCTCATCTGCTCTTTGCTGATTGCACCGGGCGACACAATGTTACTCGCACAGCAGGCGCAGAATGCGGCCACGCCCGAACAACAGACGCCGTCAAAAATTCCGCCAGAGCAACTGGACTCTCTCGTTGCTCCGATCGCTCTCTATCCCGATCCAATGTTGAGCCAGACGCTAGTCGCCTCTACCTACCCTCTCGAGGTCGTCCAATTGCAACAGTGGTTGACTAAGAACTCCGGCTTGAAGGACCAGGCTCTAGCAGATGCGGTCAAGAAGCAAGGTTGGGATCCGAGTATTCAGGTAATGGCTGCGCTGCCACAAGTGGTCAAACAGATGGCCGAGAATATCAAATGGACTGCCGACCTGGGAAACGCATTCCTGTCGCAGCAGGACGATGTGATGGGCGCCGTCCAACGGATGCGCCAGAAGGCTAAGGATACGGGGAATCTGAAATCTTCCGAGCAACAAAAGGTCGAAACCAAGGTAGTCGAGTCCAAGAGCGTAATTGTAATTGAACAGGCAAACCCGCAAGTCGTTTACGTTCCGAGCTACAACCCAACTGTGGTCTACGGACCACCTGTTTACGCATATCCGCCAATCGCTTATCCGCCGCCCGGCTATTATGCCGCCGGCATGGCTATTTCGTTTGGCGTGGGCGTAGCGATGGGCGCGTTCTGGGGCGGCGGCGGTTGGGGCTACGGGTGCGGGTGGCACGGGGGCGGGAACGCCATTGTTATCAACAACAACAACAACTTCGTCAGTAACTACAACAGGCAAAACATCAACCGTTCCGGGAATCGAAGTAATGTGGGTAATTCGACCTGGCAACACAATCCACAGCACCGGGGCGGTGCACCCTATTCGGATCGGGCTACAGCTACCAAGTACGGCGGCACGGCGCGCGGGGATTCGATGGCGACACGACAAGCCACGGCGCGTCAGAATCAGTCACTCGGCAACCGCCAACAAGCCGGATCGATGGATCGCGGCGCCGGAAGCAGGGACGTTTCGCGCGGAAGCGGAGGACCAAGCGCCGGTGACATGGGCCGCGGGGGTGGTGGTGGAGGAGACCGTATCGGCAATCGTCAAGTCTCAAGTTCATCGGGTGTTAGTGATCGGAGCGCTTTTAGTGGCGCCTCCAGTGGTAGGAGTGGGAATTCCGCCCGCGCCAGCAGCTATCGCGGTTCCTCCAGCTTTGGAGGTTCCCGCGGAGGGGGTAGTTTCCGCGGTGGAGGTGGAAGACGCAGATAGTTGGGACCTGATCGAGAGGAAGCCATGAGAATCAGCCGATTGCGCATCCTGGCGCTGCAGATCCTTTCCGCTGCGTTGGCCGCGAGCCTTGCGAGTTCGGGTCAGTCTGCGGCGGTGAAACAGAAAGGATACAGCACTCCCCAAGAAGCCGTCGATGCGCTCCTGAAGGCGGCCGAACGGAACGATGCCAC
>CAYTVP010000212.1:0-1912 GCA_964441675.1 uncultured Solibacteraceae bacterium
ACGGCCGGCGAGTCCGGTCGCTGAGCCCTTCCAGGCCGCATTCTTCGTAGCGCTCGAAGATCTTGTAGCCGGTCTTCCGGGAAATGCCGAACTCCCGGCACAGCGAAGCCATGCTTTCCCCGTCCTTGAGCCGGACCACAAATCGCATCCGTTCGTCCATCACAGAACTTTCCTTCCATGGCATTCCCTTTCCCGCCTCCCTCGGGCGAAAAAGTGTAACCCATGTCTCCGGTACGTTCTGTTACCTATCTCTCGGAACGGTCAAGCGTTGTTGCCGGAAAGTAGGCTTCCGCCGGGCAGCCTGTTCCTTACGAACTAAGCCTTCTTCCAGTACTCCAGCGTGGGCCCCGTGTAGACGCCAGAACCTACGACAGCTCTCTTGCGGACATCTGCGCTTTCTTCCATCGTCATCGGCTTAAAGTTCTGTGCTGTCCGGATGTTGTCTTCCATCTGCCCCTGTGTCCCCGCACCGCAGATCGCAACATGCACGCCGGGCTGGCTGAGGGCGTATCGCAGACAATCCGTCGGGCTGAGAGACCGCAGTAGATTGGCTTTACCGAAAATCTTGATGGCCTGGACACCGATTCCGAATTCCTTCGCGATCGGAAGTGCCGCCTTTTCGAAGCTCAAATACGCGTGATCCGCTGCGTGGATCGGCATCATGACGGTGTCCCACTTGTCATATGCCTTCAAAAATGCAGCATGTGCTTCGGGGTCGAAATGCCCGGTAAAGCCGATCAAGCGGCATTTTCCGGCCTGCTTCGCTGCTTCGAATGTCTCCAGTGCTCCGCCTGGCGCAAGAATCTGGTCAATGTCGCTCTGGTTCTCAATCGTGTGCATCTGCCAGAGGTCCACATAATCGGTTTTCAGTAGGCGAAGTGATGTTTCCAGATCCTCTCGCGCTTCCCGTGCCGTGCGCTTTGCAGACTTCGTCGTCAGAAAAACGTTCTTTCGGACACCCTGGAGGCCGATGCCATACGCCTCTTCGGCGCGTCCACGCCAATACATACGAGCGCAGTCGAAGTAGCTCACGCCGAGATCATAGACTTTCCGCACATGCGCTGCAGCAGCCTCAACCGTTGGATGGAGATCCATGCGGGCTCCTCCTTGCGCAATGATGCTCACTTTCACGCCTGACTTCCCGAAGGTTGTGGTCGGAATGTCGCCCGCCCTCACCTTCTGAGGAGCCGCAAACGCACCAGTGGTGGATACGCCGGCGAATGCTCCGCCGACAAACAATCGTCGTTTCATGTTCGACCTCTCAGTTACTTTTTTTACCGCGTGTCACTTCTTCCCGCGGCCTCGCTTGCTGACTCGTTCATCGATCCACTTCAGGATCAGATCGGCGATCTGCATGTTGTTCTTGTCCTGCATGATCATGTGGCTGTTGCCGCGGATGCCGCGCTCCGGCGGATTGAGCATTTCCGCCTGTCCTCCAGCAGCCTTGATGCGGCCGATGAGTTCCTGACAGTTATCGAAAGACTCCTGCCACGAGGGCCGGGCCGAGATTCCTGTCGGTGTGTCGCGGTGGTCACCGAAGACGACCAGAATCGGAACCGACGCCAACGTTTTGATCTGCTCGGCCGTGTAGGTTGCTGGAAAACGACCCGGCTCCACCAGCACCAAGCCCTTCGCAGCCGTGGGATTGAGAAGCGCTGCCGCGAGCGGAAAGGATCCCGATTGCGAGTGCCCCATTAACACTGCGCCATTCAGTTGACCGGCGAGATCTGCCAACGCCTTAAGCGTGGGATTCGGCGTGGGTAGGCCTCCATAACTGACGTCGGGAACGGCTTGCTTTGAAAGTTCGTCAACGGCAGTCACCGGAAACTGACTGTCCGGATAAGGCGTGTCGGGCTTCGAGCCAAAGCGGAAGTTCGGCCAAACGATTTCGTCGCTGAATCGCAGAATGTTG
>CAYTVP010000212.1:1922-4032 GCA_964441675.1 uncultured Solibacteraceae bacterium
GTTGCCCGCGGGTGTCGAGCCCCCGCGCACGTTGTTGAAGACGGCCTGGTTGAAGCCCGATCGCCCGCGCCCCACCTGGTCCGGGACGTACACCGGATGTCCCTTGCGTACGAAGTATTCGTCCCAGCCCATCCGGCCGTCCGGCGTGGTCTCCCACGACTTGCCGGTGAGGGTGGCACCGTGAACCATGACCACTGGGACATTGCCGTCGCCGCCCTGCGGCACCATGTACCGCACGTACATCTGATTGACGGCGATGTGTCCGCCGGGCCCAAGACCGCCCAACTCCACCCGGGTCTGTTCAGACTTGTCGCCGCCGATAAAAAAGCTTCCTTGTGCCTTCAGGACGAGGGGCGTAGCAGGCGTCTGAAGATCCTTGATTGCCTGCGCCATAACGCAGAACGGCACGCTAAGCACGCCTGCGAAGGCGACCAGAATGACCCGATGGCACAACATCGAACCTGTGCCGCTTTGGATGTTACTTTGCATTATCATTCCGGCCTTGAGTGCCACCGTACTCTGCGTCGCTAACTTGCTCCATCCAGTCAGTAGACTTGCCGTCGAGGTGTTCCACGATGGCGATGTGCGTCATCGCGGTTTTTGGCGCGGCTCCGTGCCAGTGTTTTTGGCCTGGTGGAATCCAGACGATGTCTCCTTGCCGGATCTCTTCGATTGGATCCCCCCAGCGCTGCACCAGACCAGTTCCCGCCGTAACGATCAGAGTCTGCCCCAGCACATGTGTATGCCACGCTGTTCTAGCACCGGCCTCGAACGTAACGCGAGCGCCGTACACTCGCGCTGGCGCGGTCCCCTGAAACGCAGAGTCGATCCGCGCTGAACCGGTGAAGTTGTCCGCCGGCGCCGGCCGTGGAGGCTCCGAGCCACTGCGCGTGATTCTTATCTTTTCCGGATTTCCGGCGGTCTGGCTCTGCGTAACGGACGTGAGCAGGGAAAACGAAACCGCAACGGCCGCAAGGAATCTCATTGTGTCCTTTCACCCGTGTTTAACGGTCGATCGTTCGCTGCGCAGCCTCGGAGTACCGAGCTCCCTCGACCGTGATCTGGGATGCAGCACTCTCGATGTCGCGGAGATCTTCCGGGCTTAGCTCGATTGAAGCGGCGCGAAGGTTCTCCTCAAGCCGATGTAGTTTTGTTGTTCCCGGAATCGGCACCATCCAGGGTTTCTGAGCGAGGACCCAGGCAAGTGCGATCTGGGCCGGTGTGGCGTTTTTGCGCTGAGCAATCGTTTCGACGAGATCGACAAGCGCGCGGTTCGCCTTCCGTGCGTCCGTCGAAAAACGGGGCACTGTATTCCGAAAATCGTTGCTGTCAAACGTGGTGCTCTCGTCGATCTTTCCAGTGAGATAGCCCTTCCCGAGCGGGCTAAAGGGAACCAAGCCGATTCCCAGCTCTTCCAGTGTTGGAATGATCTGAGCCTCCGGCTCTCTCCACCAAAGTGAGTATTCGCTCTGAAGAGCGGTGACAGGCTGAACTTTATGCGCGCGGCAAATGGTTTGGACGCCTGCTTCAGACAGGCCAAAATGCTTTACCTTTCCCTGCTGAATGAGATCCTTGACTGCTCCCGCCACGTCTTCAATCGGGACGTTCGGATCGACGCGATGTTGATAGAAGAGATCGATCACATCCGTTCTTAGGCGCTTTAGCGACGCATCCGCGACCTCTCTTATGTGCTCCGGACGACTGTCGAGTCCAGCTTGTTTGCCGGTTTCAGGGTCGAGCTTGAACCCGAACTTCGTTGCGATAATCACGTTCTCGCGAAACGGAGCGAGGGCTTCGCCCACGAGCTCTTCATTCGTGAGCGGACCGTAGACTTCAGCAGTATCGAAGAACGTGACACCCTGCTCCACGGCCGCCCGAATCACTCCGATCATCTCCTGCTTGTCTTTCGGAGGACCGTACCCGAAGCTCATTCCCATGCAGCCCAAGCCGATGGCCGAGACTTCGAGGTTGCTTTTTCCAAGAGTTCGCTTTTGCATTATGGCTTCTTCCGTCACATTCTCAGCGTAGGGTTGATCGGACCAATGACGTTATCCCGATCCTCTCTATCTTTTGCCTAATCCTGTCGTTTGTTGGCGTTTTTCTTGTTGTT
>CAYTVP010000212.1:4042-7791 GCA_964441675.1 uncultured Solibacteraceae bacterium
TTCCAGGGCGTGAAGCCGCTATCCTGTCAGTAAGCGTACAAAGCATGAAGAGCCGCAAGTCAAAACCATCGCTATTAACAGAACGGGTGAGCGAGATCCGATCCCAGCTCGCGCAGAAAATTGCCTTCCGTTTGGGATCGGCAGAGAAAATGACAACGGCCATCCCTGGCCTGTCGCTTCATCAGCGGACCGGGCCGACGGCTCCGTGCGTAGCGGCCTACGTGCCCGGCATAATTGTGATGGCCCAAGGCCGAAAGCAGGCCGCGCTGGGTCCAAACACGTTCATCTACGATGAGTCGCGTTATCTTCTGACTTCTTTGGACTTGCCGACCGTCAGCCGGGTCGTCGAGGCGAGTCAAGAGCGGCCCGCTCTCGCCTTTGCGCTAAAACTGGAACTGCCGGTCGTCCGGGAACTCCTCGCGAGGGAGGACGTTCCGATTCCAGAACTGCCGGCGGACAGTCCGGCCATGACGACGGGCGCGGTTACTGTGGAGTTGCTGAGTGCCTGCGGCCGGCTAATGGACCTTTTAGCGACGCAGCAGGACATCCCCTTTCTCAGCGGATTGATCCAGCGCGAGATCATCTACCGTATCCTCCAGAGCGCCGAGGGAGCACGGCTCAGAGCCATCGCCACTCTTGGAGAACAGAGCCATCGCACTGCCAAAGCGATCGCTTGGCTTAAATCGAACTACGAAAGGCCGCTCCGGGTAGAGGAACTCGCGCATATGGCGCGCATGGGTGTTTCCACGTTCCATCACTATTTTCGCGAGATGACGGCGATGAGCCCTGTGCAGTATCAGAAGCAACTGCGGCTTCAGGCTGCACGGGCACGAATGCTCACAGATGATCTCGACGCTAGCAGTGCGGCTATCAAGGTCGGCTATGAGAGTGTCAGCCAGTTTAACCGCGAGTACAGCCGCTTGTTCGGTCAACCGCCTATGCGGGATATTCGTGCCCTTCGTTCGTCGGAAACGTCGAACAGGTCCTCGTACCGGGAATCGATCTGATAGTGCGTCACTCCGAGGCGCCAGAGCTTCGCCACATCTTCGGCGGTGCCTAGAGTCTCGTCGCACTTAGCCATCGTGTACCGGAACGTGTTGATCGCAGCAACGGGCACCACCTTCAGAGTGCTGTCGTGATGGAGGACCGGCTCGCCGTCCTTCGTTCGGCGCACATCCACCTCGATCATCCAGTAACCGCGCTCGATGGCTGCGGTTATGGCTTCCGCGCTGTTTTCCGGCCGCTCAGCATCGACGACGCCGCCGCGATGTGCAATCAGACGCATGTCTGGTGCGATTGCCCGGCAAACGGCGGCCGCTGCCATGCCCGTCACGAGCTCTCGCCTTCGCATCAATTCTCCTAGGATGCCACCTTGATGGCGACGCGGGCCACGCTCGCCACTCGTTCGGGGATTTCCGGTTCTTGTGTCAACGAGAACGTCAAAACGCTAACCCCTTGATAACCGAGTGGACACATGTTAGTTTATATCGGTAAACGAGGGGAGCGTTGCGTGAGTAAGCCATCCGACCTGATTCAAGGGACTTTAGATCTTCTCCTTCTCAAAATTCTTGCGTTGGAGCCTTTACACGGCTGGGCGATCGGACAGCGGCTGCGGCAGGTCTCGGGCGACGTCCTGCAGGTGAGCGACGGCTCACTTTACCCCGCTCTGCATAAGTTGGAGCAGCAGGGGTGGATCAAGGCCGAGTGGAAACCAAGTGAGAACAATCGCCGAGCCAAGTTCTATTCACTAACTCGTCCGGGCCGCAAGTATCTGGAGAAAGAAGCTGCCAGTTGGGATCGGCTCTCGCAGGCCATTACAACCGTCGTGCGACTGGAGGAAGCATAAGCTGTGCGTTGGGAACGGTGGACTTATACGCTGCCGCTTCGGATTCGAGCGCTGTTCCGCCGAACTGACGTGGAGAACGACTTAGAGGATGAGCTGCGCGATCACCTGGAGCGCCAGACTCAGGCGAATATCGACGCCGGATTGTCCGAGTCAGAAGCGCGCCGTGCCGCCTTGCGCGGCTTAGGCAGCATCGAACTCCGCAAGGAAGAATGCCGTGATGCGTTGGGATGGCGGATGCTCGATACACTGCTGCGCGACGTCAAACATGCCGTCCGGCGACTGGCGAAGGACTGGCAGTTCAGCGCCGGAGCCATGGCAATGCTCGCTCTCGGTATTGGCGCCAACACCGCAGTCTTCAGTCTGGTGAACAACACCCTGCTCCAACCGCATCCCTTCACCGACAGTGAGCGTCTGGTCAATCTGTACCAGAACGACGTCAAATCCGGCGAACCGCAGGGCGTGTCCTATCCGGCGTTTCTGGACCTGCAACGGGAGACCGCGGTGTTTGAGGGCGTAGCCGCCAGCGACCTGACGGAGGGACGCTATCAAACTGTCGATGCCCAACGACAGCCCGGCAGTACCCGCGGGGGCTTGTTCGAATATGCCAGCGCGAATTATCTCGATGTCCTGGGCATGCGGCCCTCGTTAGGCCGATGGTTCACCGCCGGCGAAGAACGCACAGCCCAGCCGGTCGTGGTGCTGGGGTGGAACGCGTGGACACGCGACTTTGGCGCGGACCCGAATGTCCTCGGCCAGACGCTCATTGTCGGGGGAGCTGCCGTCGAGGTGATCGGCGTGGGACCGATGGCGCTGAACAACTCGCAGAGTAACGCCTTAGTCGTATCTCTCTGGCTGCCGATCAGCCATATCGAGCGGCAAGGCGCAGGAGCCGGATCCGGCTCTGTCACGGGCCTGTTGGAGAAGCGAGATAACCTGCTCCTCCAGGCTCGCGCCCGTCTGCGCGATGGGGTTACCATCCAGCAGGCGCAGGCAGCGATGGACGTCACAGCCCGTCGTCTGGCCGCGGACTATCCCGACACCGATCCAAAGCGTGGAATTACGGTGCTGGCCACCGATGACATACGCGTTCATCCCCGCGAGCGACAGCTGAAGCCTTTCTTCGCCGTTGTGCTGACAGTGGTGGGGCTGGTGCTCGCCATCGCGTGCAGCAATCTGGCGACTTTGCTGCTGGTGCGCAGTAGCGCTCGCTCCACAGAGATCTCTGTGCGGCTCGCGCTCGGCGCCACACGCTGGCAGTTGGTGCGCCACTTGCTGATCGAGAGCCTCGTTCTGTCATTGGCGGGTGCCGCCGCGGGCGTTGCGCTCGCGCATTGGGGGCTTCGGTATCTCGCAACCACCAACTTGCCCGTGGCGGTCAGTATGCAACTCGACTATCGCGTGCTTGGGTTTGTGATCGCCATAGCGACAACGTGTGGCGTTGCGTTCGGGCTGACACCCGCGCTCCAGGTAACGCGCGTCGATCTCGCCGGAGCATTGCGGGAAGAAAAAGGCTCCTCGGGCAGCTCATTGTCTTTGGCCCGCGGGTGGTTCACGCCGAAGAATGTTCTGGTTGCCGGGCAGGTGGCGGCTTCGTTTCTGCTGTTGGTCAGCGCCGTGCTCGCGATGAACGTCCTCACGGCCACCCAGAATCGAAGCGTTGGCTATCGTCCGGAAGGACTGGCCATAGTGGAAACCGATCCCCGCTACGCGGGCTACGACACGACGCGCGCAAACGCAGCACTTGAGGATTTGCGGCGCCAGATTGCTGTGCTGCCCGGCGTGGAAAGCGTGTTCGTCACCACCGGACTCCCGGTCGACGGACAGTTCGACAAGGAGTTTCGCCTCGACGGCGCCGCGGCCGAGGACTCCTTCGCAGGAGCGGGCAGGTGGGCCGGACCCGGCT
>CAYTVP010000213.1:0-7549 GCA_964441675.1 uncultured Solibacteraceae bacterium
CCCGGCCGGGCAGACGGTATGCCGGTCCGCTTTCGGACTTCGTCCTCAAAGGCCAGCCGCTTGCCATTCCAGAGCTCGACCTTGGCATCGCGCTTGGGAACATACAGCACTTCCTCTTCAGGTGTCAGAAGCAGCGCCAGGCCCGGATCTCGTAATCCGGTGAGATAGAAAAAGTTAGGCTCCTGGAAGAAGCCGTTGCGATCTTCCTCGGCTTGTTTGTCGGTGCGGCCGTAAAGGAGAAGTGCGCCGCCGGTGATGGACTTGCGAAGCTTTTCGCGGCGCTGGGCGAATTCGGCGTTCGAGAAGTCGCCGCCAAAAGAGCAAATGGCGACGGCCAGACAAGCAAGCCGAATCATTTCTTGAGTATATCGGCCCCTATGGCGAGAAGCCGTTCGGCCGTTGCCCGATCGGGCGACTCGACGGCAAGGCGCACAACCGGCTCGGTGTTCGAAGGCCGCACATGGAGCCAGCCGTCTTTGAGGATCAGCTTCAGCCCGTCGGTGCGATCGAGTTGAGCGCCCGGAAATGCGGTTTCGAACGACTGCATCAATGCTCCCATACGGCCGTGCTGAAACGGAATCTTCATGCTGAGCCGTGTATAGACTGGCAGGCGGCGGTGCCATTCGGTGAGAGTATCGCCGGTGTCCGCCATCCGGTCTAGCAGGAAGGCCATTCCGGTAAGACTGTCGCGGCAGTAGTGAACTTTCGGGAAAATAATCCCGCCATTGGAGCCTTCTCCGCCAATGACCGCTCGCGCGGCGATCATCCGTTCCACGACATTTGCTTCGCCCACCGGAGACCGAAAAACGCGGCGCTTGTGCCAGCCTGCGACGTCGTCGATAACATTCGATGTTGTGAGATTCACCACCACGTCGCCTGCGAGCCGTGATAAGACGGCGTCGGTTACCAGCGCCAACACCTCATCATTGTCAAGAATGCTGCCGTCTGAAAGGCCGACTGCCAGGCGATCACCATCCGGATCCTGCGCAAACCCAATATCCGCGCCGGTACGCCGAACCAACTCCGCGAGATCCCCGAGAGCCTCCGGAGTGGGCTCCGCCTGGCGGGGAAAGGGTTGCGCCGGATCGACAGAGATCGCGTCGAGTTCACACCCCAATTCATCGCGGAGGAAACGAGGTGTCACAAGCGAGCCAGCGCCGTTCACCGCATCGAGCGCGACACGGAATCGACGCGCGCGGATTCTCTCGATATCGACATACTTCAGGACGCGGTCGAAGTGTAGCCGCACAGGGGCGGAAAGCTCTTCCGTCACGCTGCCTATGTTTAAGCTGGTGGCGTGCGCGAAATCTCCCTGGTGGTAGAGGTTGATCAGCTCCGCGCGCTCGAATTGGTTGAAAAACTGGCCCTCTTCGTTGAAGAGCTTCAGCGCGTTGTACTCCGGCGGATTGTGTGAGGCCGTAATCGCAATCCCGCCGCGTGCTCCCGAAGCCGCAACATACATCTGGATCGTCGGCGTCGGCAGAATACCCACCTTCACGACATCGCAGCCAACCCCCAGCAAGCCGCAGGTGACGGCGTGCTCCAACATCTCGCCGCTCGACCGTGTGTCCCGGCCGAGCACCACGCGCCCGCGTCCGGTATACGTGCCAAAAGCCTGCGCGAAATCCGCTGCGAGCGTAGGCGTCAGGAACTGCCCGATGACACCGCGCACGCCCGAAACGCCAATCTTGAGAAGATGTTCGCGAGGCGCGTTCATGCGTATGCCCTTACTGTGTCGAGTACTTCGTTGAAAAGGCGTTCGGGAACCTCGCCCTTTTGCTCGACGATCACGCGCACCAGCGGCTCCGTTTGGCTGACCCGCACATGGAACCAGCGGGAAGACCAATCGATCCGCAATCCATCGAGAGTATTGACACGGCCTTCCGGATACGCTTCCCGCAACGCTTCAAGCATCTGCGGAATGCGATGCCGCGCCAGGGGCACTTCATCCTTAAGCATGCAGTAGCGGGGATAGTCGTCCAGAATTTCCTGAAAGCCGCGGCGGCGCTCCGCCAGCAGTTCAAGCAGTGTCAGCATCGTGGCAATTCCGTCATAGACGAAGCGGAACTGCGGCATCATGACGGCTCCGGTGCCTTCTCCCGCGAGAGCAATTTCGTTTGCGGGATAGGCGCCCAATGCATCGATCGCGGCATTGCGCCCCACTGGAACACGAACCACGCGGCCTCTATGGCGGGCCGCGATCTCTTCGAGTAGCGAGGTCGTGGAGAGATTGGTGATCAGTAGTTTTCCCGGCGAGTGAAAGAGCAAGTGATCCGCGGCCAGCGCCAACACCAGTTCCTCGGACACGGGTTGTCCCTTGGCGGTGGCGATCGCCACCCGATCAGAGTCCGCGTCAAACAGGAAACCGGCATCTGCGCTTAATGGCTCGACCAGCGGGCCAACCTGATACGCGACAGCGCGGGCGGAGGTGGCCGGCTCATGCGCGAACGTGCCGTCTGTTGCCGCGTTGATCAGAATGAACGAAAAATTAAAGCGTTCATTCATCCGGTTCAGGATCAGCGAGGACGTGCCGTTCGAGCAGTCGACGACAATGCGGAACTGCCGAAGGCGCTCGAAATCGTAGACGCCGGCGAGACTATCCAGGTACGCATCGAGAGCGGATTCGTCACCGCGCTTCTTCCCAAGCTGGTTCCATTCCCGGTAGTCGAACCGCCGGAGGTGGTAAATGTCGAGCAGTTCGTCTGCTTCGGCGGAAGAAAGATATGTTCCCCCGGGACCGAAGAACTTCAAGGCATTCCATTCCGCGCTCTTATGGCTGGCGCCGATTGAAATTCCGCCGGCGGCGTCCAGCCGTTGAATCGCATGCTGGATGATAGGGGTTGATGCCATTTCCAGATCGATGACATCGCGGCCGGAAGCCATTAGCGCCGCCGCTACGCCTTCCCGCAGCATGACGCCGCTTGGCCGTGGATCGCGGCCGATCACAACCGGGCCTTTGCGGGTAAGAAATGCCGCGAACGCTGCTGTAAAATTCAGCACGCGCGTAGCGGTGATTCCCGCGCCGACGATGCCGCGCAAGCCAGCTTGGGAAATTCGGAGAGTGCGCAGGGCCAGATTATCTCTCCAGAACGATGCGGCCGAATGCTTCCGGCACGTGATAATTCGGCGCGCCGGTAGGCTGCCACGCAACCATCACACGGTTTGGTTTCGGTCCCTGAAGCCGGTAGAAATTGATTCGCATTTCGGTGCCGGGTTTCGGTTGTACCGATCCATTCTCGGCATTGATGCTGTCGAACGGAATGCGCATTTCTCCATACCAGATCTTCTTCGACTGATCGATCCTGGCCTTTACTTTGTATCCCGAGTTCCAAAGCCAGCCGCCTTCCGGCTTCGGGTTGTCGCGATCGATATCGAGGTCCACCCATTCCTGTTGCGGCGATACCTGGTACTCGCGGTAATGGCGCGGATTTTTGAAATTGCCGCCGATGAAAACTTCGGCTACATCCCAATCCCAAAGCTTGTTGGTTTCCTTGGTGGTTGAAGGATCGGATTTCAGGTTGAGAGTTTCGTAGGGACAGACGAAGAGGACATACAGGTTCTTGCCGGTCCAGCGGGAACGGATTTCGGTGCGATGTCCCGGCGCAGGCTTACCCGTTGGGCCGTTCTCTGCGAAGACCGGCGCGGCGTCCTTCCATACCGCGGCGCTGGGGTTTGCCGCGGGTTCCCAATCGCCGGGCGCGTACGTGCTAACGATCCGTCCCGGCCCATCTGCTACAGCCATGCCAGCCAGAATCAGCATTCCTGTAATCCACTTCACGACAGTGCCTCCCGGATATGGTGTGCGATTTCCCGCGTTGTCTTTTCGTCCCCCATCAGGGTACGATGCGGCAGCCAGAATGCGTCCTGGATGCTCAGCTCCGCGATGGGACAATCCTGGACAACACAGGAGCCTTGGTTCTTATACAACGGATTTTGATAGAGCGTGTGCGGGTAAAAGGAGCTTACCGGAACGCCGCGCTCTCTCAAGCGCTCCGCGAAACGGTCGCGATTCCGGGCCCATCCCACCAGCAGGTAGTAGCTATTGGCAGTACATTCGGCGGGCTCCTGCTGAAACTCCAGGCCATCGACATTCTGCAGTTCCTCACGCAGAATGCCGGCATTGCGGCGTCGCGTCTCGATCTGCGCCGGCAGCCGCTCCAACTGCGCGACAAGAATCGCTGCCTGCAGCGCAGTAATGCGAAAGTTGTTGCCCACGATGAAGTGATGAAAATGGCTGGGGCCATCAGTACGGCGGCCCTGATTGGCGATGCTGCGCATCCGCTCTACGAGTGCCCGATCGCTGGTGATTACTGCACCACCCTCGCCCGAAGTCATCACTTTTCCGTTCTGGAAGCTAAACGATCCGAATGCGCCCAGGCTGCCGGCCCGGCGGCCGCGCCATTCCGAGCCATGCGCGTGGGCCGCATCCTCGATCAGTAGCAGGTCGAGAGCGCCGGTCAACTCGGATAGCCGGTCCATCTGCGCCATCTGGCCGCCAAAGTGAACGGCCATAATCGCTTTTGTCTTTGACCCGATCGCCAACGCCGCCCGAACGGGATCGATATTGAAGGTGGTGCGTTCGATATCGACGAACACAGGTGTTGCGCCGACACGCGAGACGGCGGTGGCGGAGGAAACGAACGAAATGGCCGGGACGATTACCTCATCGCCCGGCCCGATGCCTGCGGCGAGCAGTCCCATCTCCAGCGTCACTGTCCCGTTCATGGCGGAAACGCAGTGTGAAGCGTGCTGGAACGCCGCAAATTTCTCCTCAAAGCGTGTCACGATCTCGTTGAAGCCACCCCATTGGGGAGAAGCCAGAACTTCCTTCAGAAGTTCTAGTTCGCGGTCCTCAGCGACTGGCCAAGAGGGAATCTGCATGTGAATCTTTAAGGATAGAAGTTTCTATGACGATTTACGAAGAGCGACGCGAAGAACTGGAACGATACGAGATGCAGATGGGACTCGAGCGGGGGCGCCTGGCGTTGTCGCTTGATTTGTTGACGGATGCGCTCACGCTTGCAGGCCAGCACGGAGTGTACTGCCAAAGTGCGCGCCAGCCCGGCAAACCCGCAATGGACGTTCAGCTGATGCTGAAACTGCTGAACGACGCCAAGGAGCTGACGATCGGAGTGATGGACGAATTGCGGAGGAAGCGCCAGGATCAGCGGACGTAGCCTCGCCGGCTCCATCAAGCCGACAGGCCGTACTGCTCTCGCGCGACGTTCAGACACCACTTCACATTCTCGTCCTCCAGCCGGCGGCGCTGAGAATCGTCGAATGAATCCATCCGCGGCAGCGGCGTCTTGCTCTTGCGCGCCCGGACCATTTCCAAGGTCTTTGCCAGACTCACGGCGGAACGGTTCGGCATCGTCACCCAGTATTTTGACGTCAGGCAGGGCACCACCAGGGGGTTTCGCGTAATCATCTCCAGCGTCATCTTGGTTTTGGGACGGGCTTTTTGAATCGTTGCGATGATTCCCTTCATATCCAGCTGCCCTTCGCCAAAGGCTACTTCCGACATCTCAAAGCCAAGCGGGTGCTCCTGGTAGTCCATGTCCTTGAGGTGAGTCGCCAGCGCGTAGGGCGCAAGCTTCTCGACAAACTCGTGCGGATCGTCCAGGAGCGAGATGTTGTTTCCGGTATCGAGCAGAATCCCGAAATACTCACCACCGAACTCTTTCATCAACCCCAGCGCGTCTTCGAGAGTCCAGTCCTTGTGGTTTTCGAGCGCCAGGGGAAACTTTTCGGCTTCCGCTGCTTTGGCGGCGGCGGCGATTTTGACACGAGAATCCGAAACGAATTTCTTCCAGGCTTCCATAGTCGGAAAGGTCTCGTACCGGCGCCCGCTGAGTGCGCCCACGCGTCCGGCCACCGCGCCGGCTTCCTTCGCACGCTTGATTCCGGCGGTGATGTCGGTATTGAGCGACAGCATCGCTTCGTAGAACATGCCGGCCTTTTCGTATGTCGAGCGAAACTTCGCAATATCGGGCGGCACTTGACTCGGAACTCCGCCTGCGCCCATGGCGGCGCAGTGTTCGGCGAACTCAATCATGTCCTTGGGCCGCCAATAGCTCAAATAGCAGGTAGTGGCAATGCCCATTTTCGATTTTGGAGGCGCTGCGGTTGCAGTCGCAGCGGCGGCCGCTGCTGCAACAAATTGGCGTCGGTTCACGAAAGAAGCCCTTTCAATACGGAATCCCAAGGTTTACGATAAGGCCTTTCGAGCATCGCCGAAGCTTCGCGATCGTCGAGGATCACTTCGCGGTCGGCGTCCCATTTCAGCTTCCTGCCGACCCGAAGGCTGATATTCGCCAGGTGGCATGCAACGGCGGTCCGGTGCCCATCTTCGACATCGGCAATAGGCCGCTGGCGTGTTTTGATGCAGTCGACGAAGTTGCGGACGTGCAGATCCAGCTGTTCGTTCGACGAGCCGTCCTCTTTCTTCGGCTGCACCCAGAGCTCCGGCTTCACTTCCACGCGCGACACGCCGCCCTTGGGTTGACCTCGAAACTGAGGAATTGCATTTTCCGGTGGTGCCTTTGGGTCGGAAAACACTTCCCAACCGCTTCGGGCGATCGTCATACTGCCATACTCCCCGAAATACTCGCTTTTGCCCCACGGCCGGCCGCGGCTGCCTTCCCGATGCGACCAGATAGCCGTGAAGCCTGGATACTCGAACAATGCATCCTGAGTATCCGGTGTTTCGCCGTCATCCTTCAGGACGAACCGGCCGCCTGACGATGACACAGCCAGCGGACCCTTGACGTTCATCCAGAACTGCAAAATATCAATCTCATGAGCTCCGAGATTGGTCATCTGGCCGCCGGAATAATCCCAGAACCAGCGAAAATGATACAGCCCTCGATGAGGCGAATACGGACGGGCCGGCGCAGGACCCAACCACATGTCGTAGTTCAGCTCCGAAGGAGTCGAAGCTGCCGTGGGCCGTCCGAATCCGGGATAGACGTTGCGGAACGCGCCCATGCGCACACTGTGAACTTTGCCGAGATAGCCGTCGTTCAAAAGCTTTTTGCCGGATTGATAATGGCGGCCGCTTCTCTGTTGCGTGCCGCACTGGACTACGCGGTTGTGTTTGCGAGCCACGTCCGTCATCCAGCGGCCTTCCTTGACGAACAGCGTCATCGGCTTCTCAACATAGACATCCTTGCCGGCGGCGCATGCCATCATCGTGTGCAGGGCGTGCCAGTGATCAGGCGTCGAAACGACTACGGCTTCGACGTTCTTGTCATCCAGCAGCTTGCGGAAATCCGCGTATTGCCTGGTGCCCGGCCCGCAGACGGAGGCGCCTTCCTCCATGCGCGGCTGATAGGTGTCGCTCATCGCCATGCATGTCACGTCGCGCTGGTTCTTGAAGTCGTAGACGTGCTGAGCACCAATCAGGCCATAGCCGATAAATCCGTCCGCGCGGTTGACATACAGCTTCTGGTTATTGGCGGCGACGATATTGGCGGCGATCTGGTTGAACATCCGGATCTCGGTGCGACGCTCCCGGCCCTTTCCGTACTTCCGGAGGAGCTCCTTGAAA
>CAYTVP010000213.1:7559-7773 GCA_964441675.1 uncultured Solibacteraceae bacterium
TGAGTAAGATGCCGCAGCGATTCCCGCGGCCAGTTTCCGGCGCGTAAGCTCCATCGCGCGGGAATCATATCATTTAAGTGCGTGGCCCGGCATTTTGGGGCTGCCCGTTTTCTTCCTGGAATGATCGATGTTATCCACACTTGAAGCCTTGCTCGACACGGGAGACCGTGCACTGTATGACGTGCCCTCGACGGCGCGCGGACCACAAGGTTCG
>CAYTVP010000214.1:0-7767 GCA_964441675.1 uncultured Solibacteraceae bacterium
TCCCAATCTGCTGGTGTCCGGAATTCCGAAGGCAATCCGGCATTCCAGCGCCGCCAAGGCGTATTTCGTCAATCTGATGTGGCAGCCTTGGGAAACCATGCAGTTCAGCGCGGCCGACCACGTTGAAGCGATCCAATATCACGGCGGGCGCGGACTGATTGACTACGTAATCGTCAATACGCGGCCAATCGGAGGCGAGCGGCGCCGCCGGTATGCCGCCGAGCGGGTTTATCCCGTCGAGGTGGACATCCCCCGCCTCATTCAGCTGGGTGTCGAGGTGATCAGCCGTAATTTTCTGGCTTCCGACGAAAAAGTCAGGCACAATCCGGCCGCGATCGCCTCCATTGTGATCGAGCTCGCGCAACGGCGGCGCGCCGGCCGCCGCTAAGATGGGAACGTGGAACAACTTGTGACTGTAGTTATCCTTGCCGCCGGGCTTGGGACAAGGATGAAGTCAAAAAAAGCGAAAGTCCTGCACCGCGCCGGCGGGCTCACGTTAATTGAAAACGTTGTCCAATCCGCGTTGCAACTGGTCCCGAAAGAACAGATCTTTGTCGTCACCGGTCATCAAGCCGAAGAAGTTGAACAGGCTCTAGCACCCTACGGCGTCCGTCATTTCCGGCAGACCGAGCAAAAAGGCACAGGTCACGCCCTCATGATGGGCAAGGACCAGTTGGCTGAGCTTCCAGGCCGCCTCATTGTTCTCTATGGCGATACTCCGTTATTGAGCGAGCACACTTTGAGCGCCGTGCTGAAGCGCCAGAAGGAATCGGGCGCAGCGGCGGCCGTGATCACAACTACGCTTGCAGATCCTACCGGGTACGGGCGGATTGTCCTGGATGATGGCGGGAGTATCCTCGCAATCGTCGAACACAAGGCTGCCGGGCCCGAAAAGTTGAATATCCAGGAGATTAATTCGGGAATTTATTGTTTTGACAATAAAATTCTTTGGCAATACCTGGATAAAATTAAACCCGATAACCCGGCGGACGAGTATTACCTCACCGACATCATTGGAATTCTGCGCCAGGCGGGGCATAATTCGGTAACACTGAAAATCGAAGATTCGACGGAGCTTCTAGGGATCAATTCCCGCGTGGAATTGGCGGTGGTTGACCGGATTCTGCGCGACCGGAAAACACGGGAGTTGATGCTGGATGGTGTAACGATCGAAAAACCGGAAACCGTCATAATCGACCGCCAAGTGAAGGTTGGCAGAGACACCATAATCGGCCCCTTCGTTCAGCTATCGGGCAATACAGTTGTCGGGGAGGATTGCCGGATCGGGTCGGCCTCTATCGTGGAGAGTTCTCAGATCGGCGATTCTGTCGAGATTCACCCATTTTCGATGATCGGCCGTTCGGTGGTCGAGCCCGGCGCGCATATCGGCCCATATGCCCGGCTTCGGGTCGACAATCACATCGAAGCGGGAGCGCATGTGGGTAACTTTGTGGAACTTAAGAAAACCCGGATGGGTGCTGGGTCGAAGTCCATGCATCTGGCTTATCTGGGCGATTCTTCGATCGGTGCGGGCGCGAATATCGGTGCCGGCACCATCACGTGCAACTATGACGGAACCAAGAAGAGCCCGACCAATATCGGCGACGGCGCTTTTGTCGGAAGCAATTCCACTCTGGTGGCTCCGGTGGTGATCGAGCGCGGAAGCTATATCGCCGCCGGCAGCGTAATCACAGACAAGGTGCCCGAGGGTTCTCTCGCATTTGGGCGCTCCCGTCAAGTGAACAAGAACGGGTACGCCGCCAAGCTGCGCAAATCATAGAAGCGGATCAATCGGAACAATTCCGGCGGCGGATTCGTAGATCCGTCTAAATGCTGCATGACATCCGGTTTGCCTTTCGCACCATCGCCGGGCACGGCTGGTTTTCGCTGGCAGTCGTGACAACCCTTGCCTTGGGAATCGGGCTGAACACGATGGTGTTCACGCTGGTGAATGCCGCGCTATTCAAGCCGGTACCGGTGCCTGGCGGCGAGCGTCTGGTGGCCATCCGGAACACAAACGCCGCGGAAGGGCAAAACGGTATGCAGGTGTCGTATCCCGACTTCCGCGAGTTCCGCGCGCAAATGTCGTCCCTGGAGCACCTGGAAGCCGCACTCCGGGAAGACGCCGTCATCAGCGAAAAGGGCAACCCGCCAAGCGCCTACAACACCAACCTGATAACGGCCGGAATGTTCGACATGCTCCACATTCAGCCGATTCTCGGCCGGGGATTTGCACGCGACGACGAGAAGCCGGGCGCTCCGGCGGTAGCGCTCCTTGGCTATTCGGTGTGGAAGGACCGGTATGGCGGCGCAGCCGATGTGATCGGCAGGGTGGTGCGAATCAACTCCAAGCCAACTACGATCATCGGCGTCATGCCCGAGGGATTTCGATTTCCAAACAATCAGGAGCTGTGGATGCCGCTGGTTCCCACCGCGGCATTGGAGAATCGTTCGAACAGAAGATTGGAATTGGTTGGCCTGCGCCAGCCTGGCGTTACGATCGAGCAGGCTCGCACAGACTTCGAACAGATCGCACACCGGCTAGCGACAGCGCACCCCAAAGAGAACAAAGACGTGGGTGTGCGGGTGGAGACGTTCCACGATCGCTACAACGGCGGTCCGATCAAAAATGTCTTCGTAATGATGCTGGCCGCGGTCGGTCTGGTACTCTTGATCGCCTGCTCAAATGTCGCCAACATGATGCTGAGCCGCGCAATGTCACGGCAACGGGAAATCTCTGTACGGATTGCTCTGGGCGCGTCTCGCTGGCAGGTGATCCGTCAATTGTTGATCGAAAGCCTGATACTCAGCGTAACCGGAGGAGCTGTCGGCTTCGGCCTGGCGCTGGCCGGCGTCCACGCATTCAATTTGGCATCGCAGGATGTCGGTAAACCGTATTGGGTTCAGTTTACGCTGGACCATCGCGTTTTTCTCTATTTCGCTGCCTTGTGTATCTTCAGCGGGCTGCTGTTCGGCCTTCTGCCGGCATGGCGTTCGTCTCGCGCTGATGTCTACGATTCGCTCAAAGACGGCACACGGAGTGCGGGCACACAGCGCGGCGGTAGGCTGGCGAGCGTCCTGGTGGTATCCCAGTGCGCGCTGACGCTCGTGCTCCTGACTGGCGCAGGGATGTTCGTGCGTAGCTTCCTCGAAGGTCTTGCGGTGAACCCTGGGCTTCCCGCGGATCAGATCCTGACAGCAGGAATCCGGCTCCCGAATGATCGATACCCGGATCCCGAAGCTCGCCAGCGCTTTTTCGAGCAGCTTCTACCGCAAGTGGCTGCTGTTCCGGGCGTAGCCAAGGTCGCGATTGTCTCCGCGCCGCCGGGCATTTGGGCAGACTCGCGCCATGTTGAGCTTGAAGATTCGCCATTGCACGAACCGATGCGCGGGCCGACAGCATCGGTCGTGGTGCAGTCGCCTGGTTATCTGGAAACAATTGGATTGCCGCTGCTTTCCGGCCGCGACTTCAACGCGACCGATGGCGATACGGGTCGTGAAACTGTCATGGTCACTGAGGACTTTGTCCGGCGGCACTGGCCAGATCGGACGCCGATCGGCAAGCGCTTCCGCTTCCATTCCGACGGAAAACCCGGTCCGTGGCTATCTGTGATCGGCGTGGCTGCCAACGTCGTTCACCGAACCGATCAAGCCATACCGGATCCAGTGCTCTTCGTACCGTACCGGCAGGAACGCGGCGCGTGGATGGGGCTGATTGCGCGCATTCCGCAAAATCCAACAGGAGCCACCTCTGCCCTGCGAGAGGTGGTGCGATCGCTCGATCAGGATCTCCCGCTGTTCGACGTGCGAACGCTGGCCGCCGCAGTGGAAAGGAACCGCTGGTATCTACGTGTCTTCGGCATGATCTTCGGAGTGTTCGCATTCATTTCACTTGTGATCGCATCGGTTGGACTCTATGCGGTCATCGCACATGCCACCAGCCGCCGGACGCGCGAGATCGGCGTGCGAATGGCGTTAGGGGCATCGTCGCGCCGTATTCTCGGGCTTGTCCTGAGACGAGGAATGAAACAATTGACCGCCGGATTGGCTCTGGGATTAGCGGCAGCAGTGCCCGCCGCGCGCTTGATGGCGACGTTGCCCTTTCACAGCTCCAGCTCCGACACTATTCTGCTGGCAGCGGTCAGCGTCGTTCTGGCAGCAGCCGGACTCTTTGCCTGCTGGCTGCCAGCGCGCCGGGCAGCATCCTTGAATCCGATTTCAGCGATCCGGCACGAATGAATCAAAACACCAGGACCGGATGGTAAAGGTTCGGGATCAGAGCTCGCCCGATAGCGACCAGTTCTCCGTCAGGTCCGATCACGCGAATGAATTCGGCACTGTCCCGCACTCGAAACGGCGAGACGCGGAAATCACGTCCCTGCCGGATCTGCGTTGCTGTGAGCGCATCGACAGGCTCCTCGGGGAACTCGGGCAGCAGTTTGCGGGGAGAGATTACCGCTTCCGCCAACGCATCCCGCCCGGCAAGCAACTCCAGATCCGAAATGGTACGGGCGTCCTCAATCGAAAAGGCTCCCGAGCGTAAACGCACAAGGGCCGTGATGTGCGCACCGCATCCGGCGATCTGACCGAGATCATGCGCGAGACTGCGGATATAGGTGCCGCCTGCGCATTCGACATAGAGCTCGACTTCCGGCAATTCAAAGCGAGTAACGTCGAGCCGCGTGATCGTAACCTCCACCGGTGGAATCGTCACCGGAATGTCGCGGCGAGCCAGCTTGTAGGCCGGCGTTCCACCGATCTTTTTAGCGGACACCGGAGGAGGAGTCTGTAGAAAGGTACCGCGAAAGCGATCGAGCCAGCTTTCCAGTTGCGCCAGATCGAATGAGGGAACGATGTCCGGACCCGATGGATCGCCCTCGGCATCATAGGTCGAGGTAGCAAAACCAAATCGCACAGTGGCCCGGTAGGCCTTTTCGGCACGCGTGAAATACTGCGCCAGCCGCGTGGCGCGGTTGAGTACTAACGGCAAGACGCCGGTAGCCATCGGATCGAGAGTACCGAGATGACCAATGCGGCGGGTCTTCGCGATGCCCCGCATTTTGGCGACCACGTCATGAGACGTCCACCCGGCGGGTTTATCTACGATTACAACTCCATCCATGCGGGCTTTTCTGTCTCCAAACCAGTGTAAAGCGGAAGCGCCCCCTACAATGGGTTTGTGGAAGAAGAAGTAGGTGGAAAGGTATACGACGGCCGTATTATGCGGAGGCTTCTCCGCTACCTGATCCCCTATCGTAAAGCTGTTTTTGTTTCACTCCTGCTGCTCCTGACAAACTCGGCTATCCAGGTGATCGGGCCGCTGCTGACAAAAACGGCAATCGACCGCTATCTTGTGCCCTCGCACAGCACCACACACACTCCGTTCGACCAATGGTTTTCTCAGGATCCCTGGACGGGACTGGCACAGATCTCATTCATTTACCTGATCGCGATCCTGATCGGCATGTGTTTCGATTTCTCGCAGACATTTCTGATGATCCGCACCGGCCAGCGCGCGATGTTTGACCTTCGGCGCGAGTTGTTCGGCCATATGCAAACGCTCGACATGAGCTTCTATGACAAATCGCCCGTGGGCCGGCTGGTGACTCGTTTAACCGGTGATGTTGACGTCCTGAATGAGATGTTTTCGTCCAGCCTGGTGACGATTCTCGGCGACCTGATGATGTTGACCTTCACCATCGTGGCGATGTTCCAGCTGAGCCCGTCGATGACGCTCATGCTGCTGGGCATTCTGCCGGCGGTAGTCTTGGTGACGGCGATCTTCCGGCACAGCGTTTCAACCAGCTATCGCCGAACGCGGGTTGCGATTGCGAAGATTAACGCATTTCTTCAGGAACATATTAATGGCATTTCGGTGCTTCAACTGTTCAATCACGAGAAGGCGAGCACGGATCAATTCGAGAAGATCAACCGCGAGCATATGGATGCCTTCAAGGATTCGATCTTTGCTTATGGATGGTTCTACCCTGTCGTCGAGTTTTTAAGCATGCTCGCGCTCGCCCTCCTGCTGTCCTATGGCGGCTACCAGGCAGAGCGCGGGGAGGTGACGCTCGGGGTAGTGGTTGCGTTTTTCCAGTATGGCCTGCGGTTCTTCCGGCCGATCCAGGATTTGAGCGAAAAATACAACATCTTGCAATCGGCAACCGCTTCCGCCGAGCGGATCTTCAAACTGATGGATACGAAGGCCGTAATCGTTGCTCCGCCACGGCCGGTGGCTGTCGGTCGATCCGTTGGCACGATCGAGTTCGCGGATGTCTGGTTTGCGTACAAAAACGAAGATTGGGTGCTGCGGGACGTCAGCTTCCGGATCGAACCCGGCGAGACGATTGCCGTCGTCGGCCACACGGGTGCGGGCAAGACAACCCTGATGAGCCTGCTCATGCGGTTTTACGACGTGCAGCGCGGCGAGATCCGCATTGGTGGTACCCGGCTCTCGGATTTCGATCCGCAGGAGCTCCGGTCGCAATTCGGCGTGGTTTTACAGGATGCCTATCTCTTTACCGGAACACTGGCCGATAACATCCGGCTGGGGACGTCATCGATTACCGACAAACAGGTACGAGAGGCAGCGGACAAGGTGAATCTCGGCGATTTTCTGGAAAGCCTGCCGGATGGCCTGGATCATATGGTTCGTGAGCGCGGCGCGGGACTTTCTACCGGCCAGAAGCAGCTCGTCAGCTTTGCCCGCGCCCTGGCGCACGATCCGCGGTTCCTGATTCTCGATGAGGCGACTTCGAGCGTCGACACCGAGACTGAAATCAAGATCCGCGAAGCTCTCGATACGCTGGTAAGCGGCCGGACGGCACTCGTAATTGCGCACCGCCTGTCCACGATCCAGCGAGCGGACCGCATCTTCGTGATGCATAAAGGACAGCTTCGCGAAGTGGGTACGCACCAGGAATTGCTGGCCCAGCGGGGACTTTACTATCGTCTGTACCAACTGCAGTACAAAGACCAGGAGCTCCGCCTGCCGTCAGTCGGGCAGCAGGCAGTTCCGCAAACGGGCGACTAACCAGGGCATTCCGGGACGCGAGGTGTAGGACTCGGGTATTAGTGATGCCCGGCTTTGGCCGCAGCCAGCCGCGCCTCAGCCCGTTGCATAGCCGCCAACGCACGAGCCTTATCGACATCCGGCACGTTGATCGTGAGCCTCTTCTGCGCGCGCGCCAGAGCTTCCTGGGCGCGCGTCACATCGATGTCGGTAATCTGCTCGGCGACTGTCGCCAGTACGCGCGCGTGATTCGGCAGGACTTCCAGGAAGCCCCCATGGATCAGCAGCGACTCCTCGCGGCCCTCCATTTTATAGGAAAGCTCACCGTATCCTAGCTCGGCGAGCATGGGCGCGTGATCCGGCAGGATGCCAACAATTCCCGTTGACGCCGGGATCTGAGCCTCCGTCACCTGCTTGTCGAGCAGCGGACGTTCGGGCGTAGTGATTTCGAGCCGGAAGGTGGCAGCCACTACCGTTATTCCTGTTTGGCCAGTTTTTCGGCCTTTTCCTGCGCTTCTTCAATGGTGCCGACCATGTAAAAGGCCTGCTCCGGAAGGGCGTCGTGCTTACCTTCGGCGATCTCGCGGAACCCCTTGATAGAGTCGGCAACTTTGACGTAGCGGCCGGGGAATCCTGTGAATGTTTCAGCAACGTGGAAGGGCTGCGACAGGAAGCGCTGAATCTTCCGAGCGCGTTGTACGGCGAGCTTGTCTTCTTCCGATAGCTCGTCCATACCGAGAATGGCGATGATGTCC
>CAYTVP010000215.1:0-3718 GCA_964441675.1 uncultured Solibacteraceae bacterium
TTCGTTGATCCACGCCCGCTCGCGGGAGAAATACTGGAGGGCTTCGCGAACGCCATCTCGCCCTCTGCCGCATCCCCGCTCCGACTTTTTTTGAGGAGAAGCGTGCCGCATGGATGGCGGAGGAATTAACCAAGCTTGGCTGCGAAGTAGAGATCGATCGCGCAGGCAACGTGGTCGCTTTCGCCGACGGCCGGCAGGATCTGCATTACGTCGCCGTGACGGCCCACCTGGATACGGTTCTCGCGCCGCGCGTTGAAGACGATATTCGTGTTGCGTCCGACGGCCGGTTCCTCGGTCCCGGCATTTCCGACAATGGAGCGGGTCTTGCCGCGCTGCTAGCGCTGGCGGGTGCCTGGCGCGCGGGAATGGCCGAGATGTCGCCGCGCACGGCATCGCTGATGCTGGTGGCCAATGTCGGCGAGGAAGGGGAAGGCAACCTGAGCGGCATGCGGTATCTCTGCCGCCAGTCCCCCATGGCTTCCTGCATCCAAAGCTTTGTAGTGCTGGACGGCCCGGGCACCGACCATATCACCGCGCATGCGCTGGGAAGCCGGCGCTACGAAGTATCGTTTTCCGGACCCGGCGGCCACAGTTGGAGCGACTATGGCACAGGAAATCCGGTCCACGCGCTGGCAAACACCATCGCGGATTTTGTCGCCTCCCCGCAGCTTTCAAACGGACCCCGCACTTCGATCAACTTCGGGATGATCGAAGGCGGAGCGAGTATCAACTCCATTCCTTCGGAGGCGCGCGCGAAGCTCGACATCCGCAGCGAGGATCTCGAGTGCATGGAGGAATTGGCGGAATCCCTAACCGATGCCGTCGAGCGGGCGCTTGCCTCGGAAAATGAGAACGCCCAGCGCCGCCCCGGCGGACGAATCGCGCCCAGACTAACGGCGCGCATCCGGGAAATCGGCTCGCGTCCCGGCGGGAAGCTGCCGGACGGTTCGCCGCTGCTGGCCACACTACGGGCAGTCGATCAGTATTTGGGGATTCGCGCCGCAATGGACTGCGCGTCCACCGATGCGAACATACCGCTGTCGCTTGGATTGCCGGCGGTCTCGATCGGCGCCGGCGGCCTCGGCGGAGGCGCGCATACCGCAAGCGAATGGTTTCATCCCGACGGGCGGGAACTGGGCCTGCGCCGCGTCCTTTTGACGCTTTGCCATCTTCTTCGCGGCAATGCGAATTAAGCTTTCCGGATGAGCCTCAAGCTCCGCGCGGATCTTCTGCTCGCGTTTATTGCAGCTATCTGGGGCTCCACATTCGTCGTGGTCAAAGCGGCGCTGGAGGACTCGTCAGTTGTTTTGTTCCTCGCGCTCCGGTTTACGCTGGCGGCGGCGGCCCTGGCAATCCTGTTCCGCCGGCGGATCTGGCCGGATCGAATATCCCTCAGAAACGGTTCGACCGCCGGAATGTTTCTGATCGCCGGTTATGTTCTGCAAACCACCGGACTGCGCTACACAACTTCGGCGAAATCGGGATTTCTCACCGGCTTGTACATCGTTTTGGTACCTTTGCTGGCTGCAATCGTCTATAAAATTGTTCCAGGATGGCGCGAGTGGACAGGAATCGGGTTAGCAGCGGCCGGTATGGCGCTGATGACGCTCGACAATGTGCGGCTTACGCCCGGCAGGGGAGAACTACTCACCATCGCGTGCGCGTTCGCCTTTGCTGCCCATATCCTGGTGCTAGGACATTTTGCCCGGGTAAACTCCACCGAAATACTGAGTTTTTGGCAGATTGCTGTCGGGGCAGGAATGTGCTGGATTGCTGTTTGGCTGCTCGAAAAACCGTTCGTTCGATGGACCCCGCAATTGGTGGGTGCCATCGTACTGACTGGTTTGGTTGGCACCGCGTTCGTTTTCGTGGCGCAGACGTGGGCACAGAAATACACAACGCCGACAAGGGCGGCGCTTCTGTTTGCGCTGGAACCGGTATTTGCGGCCCTGACGGGGGTCTTAATGGCCGGGGAAGCCCTTACTGGTCAAGCAATTGCAGGATCTTTACTGATCTTAACAGGCATCATCCGGGTGGAATTGAAACCATCTCTCGGGACCTGAATCTATAATAAAGAGCAACGTTTTAGCGGAGGTTTGGTCCAAAACCATGAATTTCTTCGACAAGATCAAGAGTCAACGATTTCTGTCCTTTAGTTTGTTGACCTTTACTCTTTGTGCGGGCGTGCTGATCGGCACCGTATTGAATACGGGCGTGTACGCCGCAAAGGAAGGCCAGGCGGCGGCGCCGGACGCAACTCCGCTGGTGATTCCCAACCCAACAAAATTGGAAACTGATTTCACGCGGCTGGCAAAGCGTGTAGAGCCGTCCGTGGTGAACATTTCGACTGATTACACTCCGAAGCAGTCCACTGCCCAGCGGGAGCGTGGCCGCCAAGGAGCACCCCAAGGCGAAGAAGACGAGCAACTGGATTTCTTCCGCCGATTCTTCGGCGGCCCTGGCGGCCCCGGCGGCGGATCGTCGCCCTTCGGACGGATGCCTTCGCCCCGCCGCAGCGGTACGGGATCGGGCTTCATCGTCGATCCAAACGGCTACATCCTTACCAACTATCACGTAGTGGATGGCGCCAATAAGATCAAGGTGACCCTTCCGGAAGACCAGACCGAGTATCCCGCAAAGCTGATTGGATTCGACAGGGAAACCGACTTGGCTGTGATCAAGATTGAGAACGGCAAGAAGCTGCCTGCCTTGAAGGTCGGCAATTCGGACGGCGTCGAAGTTGGCGATTGGGCAGTGGCTATCGGCTCGCCGTTTGGTCTTGAAGCGACCATGACGGCCGGTATCGTATCCGCCAAAGGCCGCAGCCAGATTGCGGGCGCCGCGCAGTTCCAAAGCTTCATCCAAACAGATGCGGCCATCAATCCCGGTAACTCCGGAGGGCCTCTGTTGAATATCAATGGCGAGGTAGTGGGCGTCAACACGGCGATTGCCACCTCCTCCGGCGGATCGCAGGGTGTCGGCTTTGCGCTACCGATTAATACGGCGGTCAAGGCCTACAACCAGATCATCAAGCACGGCCGCGTGACTCGCGGGTCCATTGGAGTTTCGTTCTCACGAAGTGAAGATCCGCAATTGCTTCGGGCGCTTGGCGTCTCGCACGGCGTCCTGGTCACCGAAGTAGAAGAGAATGGACCGGCCGCGAAAGCGGGAATCCGCCGGGAAGATGTGATCGTGGCGATCAATGGCCACGCTATCAAGAACGGCGACGATTTACTGGGACAGGTGGCGGACGCCCCGGTCGGCGACACGGCTAAGATTACCGTGGACCGTGCCGGTAAGAAGCTGGATCTGAACGTCGTCGTGGCGGATCGGGTGAAGCTCTACGCAAACCGTCCCGACATTGCCGGCGAGCAGCAGGAAGAGATACTTCCCTCGACCGGCCAAAACGAAGCGAAGTTCGGGATCGCCATCGTGAACCTTCCGGAATCCGACCGCGAGCGAATGGGCATCGAGGAGAAGGGCGGCGTTCAGGTGACGAGAGTGGAAGATGACAGCTTCGCCGCCGACATCGGTCTGCGCGAAGGTGACGTCATCATGTCGATCAACCGCGTTCCGGTGGGCAACGTAGACGACGTGAAGAAAATCCAGGCCACGCTAAAGGGCGGCGATGCGGTAGCCATACGCGTCACCCGTCCACTGCCTCAAGGCATGCGGCGGCAGCCTGGACAGTCGAACACCTTCTTCCTGTCCGGTGCGC
>CAYTVP010000215.1:3728-7707 GCA_964441675.1 uncultured Solibacteraceae bacterium
CGCACCGGACAGGAAGAAGGTGTTCGACTGTCCGGTGCGCTACCGAAGAACTAGATATCCTGGTTCGGTGCGCACGTTAGCGTTAGCAGTTTGTTTCTCGATCGGGGCGGCCTTCACGGCCGCCCCGAAACCTGTTCAGCGTCCTGCTAAGGTTTCAAAACAGACAGTAAAGAAATCCGCTACAAAATCCTCCAAAAAGCGCCCGGTCAAGGCGTCATCCAAAACCACTCGCAAACGCAGTAGCCGCGCTACTCGCCCCCCGAGGCAAGCGCATCCCACTCCCGAACGTTATCGCGAGATCCAACAGGCATTGATTGTCCAAGGCTTCCTGAGCGGCGAACCCACCAGCAAGTGGGATGAAGCCACCGTCGAGGCATTCAAAGCCTACGAGGAATCCCAGGGCTTAAAGGTCGATGGGAAGATCGACGCTAAGGCGCTGATCGGACTCGGGCTTGGCCCCAAACGGGAAGACTCTCAGCCGGACACACCGAAGCTTGAAACCCCTCAGCCGGACGCACCGAAACCCGACGCCGCCCCATGATCATAGGTGTTCCGAAAGAAATACAGGATCACGAAACAAGAGTGGGGATAACACCGGGCGGTGTTGCCGCCTTGGTTGAGCAGGGCCACAAAGTCCTGGTTGAGACGTCGGCGGGTATTGGGTCCTCCATCGCCAATTCCGAGTATGCGGAAGCGGGCGCAGAACTGATGCCATCCGCGGCGGAGGTTTGGGCGAAGTCCGAGATGGTGGTGAAGGTGAAGGAGCCTCAGCGCGAGGAATGCGACTTCCTGCGTCCGGGCCTGATTCTTTTTACCTATCTTCACCTGGCACCTCAGCGAGAGCTGACAGCGGTGCTTGCCGACAAGCAGGTCAGCGCGGTTGCCTACGAGACGATCCGCGAGCGTGACGGTTCCCTTCCCTTATTGACTCCGATGAGCGAAATCGCCGGACGGATGTCCGTGCAGGTGGGAGCACAATATCTCGAAGCGCCGAATGGAGGACGCGGGATTCTGCTCGGCGGCGTGCCCGGGGTTGCGTCGGCCAGCGTCGTCATCCTTGGCGGCGGCATCGTCGGACATAACGCCGCCAAGATGGCCCTCGGTCTCGGCGCCAATGTCACCATCATCGACAAAAATCTGCAGCGGCTGAGAGAACTGGACGACATCTACCACGGCGGCGTTGTAACACTGGCTTCGAATCCGCATACGATACGGGAATCGCTCCGGTTTGCTGATCTGGCAATCGGCGCGGTCCTGATACCCGGCGCGTCCGCCCCAAAGCTGGTACGGCGGGAGCATATCCGGCTCATGAAGCGCGGTTCGGTCGTAGTGGACGCATCGGTCGACCAGGGCGGATGCTTCGAGACCTCCCGCCCGACAACACATTCCGATCCGACCTACTATGTGGACGATGTTTTGCACTATTGTGTGTGGAACATGCCGGCAGCTGTTCCGCACACGTCCACATACGCACTGACAAATGCCACATTTCCGTACCTGCTGGAGCTGGCGAATAAGGGTTTGGAGGAAGCCTGCAAGGCATCGCCCGCGATCTCCGAGGGTGTGAATACCTATCGCGGACACATCGTCTATCCAGCAGTGGCGGAAAGCCAGGGTCGCGACTGGAAGGAACTTGCTTCGCTGATTTAACCGGCGCTATTCCTGGCGGAAAAAGCACATGTTAGATCTCGAAGACATCCAAACTGCGGCACGCCGGATCGCGGCATCGATCAAAGTCTCTCCGCTGCAATACTCCGAGCCGCTCTCGAGCCTTTGCGGCAACGAGGTCTATCTCAAGCTCGAAAACACGCAGATGACGGGGTCGTTCAAAGAGCGCGGAGCGCTGAATCGAATTCTCGCTCTGAACGAGGACGAGCGCCAGCGCGGTGTGATCGCCGCCTCCGCGGGAAATCATGGCCAAGGGGTTTCCTATCACGCAAGTCGCCGGGGAATCCCTGCCGAGATCTGGATGCCTCGTTCGACGCCGCTGATAAAAGTGACGGCTACTCGTGGATATGGCGCGACGATCGTATTGCACGGCGCAAACTATGATGAGACCTACGAAGCAGCCTTCGAAGAGAGCTTGCGACGCAATGCCACATTTCTTCACGCGTTTGATGACGAGGAAGTAATCGCCGGCCAGGGCACCATCGGGTTGGAAATGTTGGTGCAGAACCCGGCCCTCGAGGTTGCGATCGTGCCAATCGGTGGCGGCGGCCTCATTGCCGGGATCGCATGCGCGTTGAAAGCCCGGAACGCCAACATAGAAGTCGTCGGGGTTCAAACAGCGCGGCTGCCGTCCATGAAGATGGCTCTCGAATGCGGCGAGCCGGTGACCTTACCCGCCGAACCGACACTGGCGGACGGCATTGCCGTACGCAAGGCCGGCAGGCTCACAATGCCCCTGGTCCGGCAGTATGTAGATCGGATCGTCACCGTCGAGGAAGAGGAAATCGCAGCGGCGATTCTCGTGCTCCTAGAGCGGGAAAAAATGCTGGCCGAGGGAGCAGGCGCTGTTGCATTGGCCGCGCTGCTTCACTCCCGCGTTGACTGTCGAGGCAAAAAGATCGGAGTGGTGGTATCAGGCGGCAATCTTGACGTGAACTTATTGGCGCGAATCATCGAGAGAGGCCTCGTGCGCGATGGCCGCCGGCTGCGGCTCCGAATTCGCTTGCCGGACTATCCCGGCGCCCTGGAGGGATTGGCATCCGTTATCGCGAAATGCGGCGCGAACATTGTGGAAACACATCACAATCGCGCTCACTATGGAGTCAGTCTCAATGAGACGGCCATTGACATCACCATGGAAACCCGCGGGCGTGAGCACGCAAACGAAGTGCTCGCGGCACTTACAGACTCACGGTACGAATTCAGTGTTGTCGAGTAAGGCTTTCCCGCTTCGTGCGCTCACTGATAAAGCTGCTTAACGTTTAGCACCGCGATCGACGTCCGGCTTAAACCGGGCAACCCGCTTCCTCCAGAGACAAATGCCAACAAGGCACGCGGCCCATCGAAGTGGATCGCAGTGTAGCAATACCAGCCATCCGGGTCATCCAGCAAATTTCGCTTCCCGATCCAGGTACGGCCTTCGTCGCGGGAGATCGCTACGGTGAGTGGAGTGCGCTTGCCGCCGCTTGATTTGCTTGCCCGGAACGATTCATCGACTCCGAAATGGTCATTCCAAACCATCAGCAGGTCGCCCGTCGACGGAATTCGTTCGATGGACGCAGGCGAGAGTGGGGACACGATGTCCGAAGCCTGCGCCTCCGTCCAGGTGTCGCACCCGTCTTTCGAAAACGCAAGATACTGACTTCCGAGTTGCGTTCGGATGAACATCATGGCCCGGCCATCTTTCAGCTCGATGATTCCGGGCTCCTGAAACCCGGCGCGATCCGGCGAAGCAGATTCCAGCTGCGTCCTGCTCTTGCGCCACGTGACTCCACCATCGTCAGAGAGAAATGCCAAAGCTATGCCTCGCGATCCGAGCTTTCCGCCAACAGTCGGGTGATAAGCGACAGGAAGTACGATACGGCCGGACTCGAGTTGCACCGCCCGATCGTTATTGAGGACGTAATAGCCATCGGACGAAGCGCATACCGGGGGATCGCTCCACGTTTTTCCTTCGTCGCGCGAATAGCGCATACAGGGCCGGCAATCGCTAACGGAGTTCTTTCGGAGATAGAACAGCGCGATGCGGCCGTCTTTCAACCGCAGTAGCGAAACACTCATCACATTCATGGCGCCCTCGCCAGCCACTATTGGTGTGTCTTCGCTGGTCCAGGTCAGGCCGCCGTCTGACGAGTATCGGCCGACAATCGTTGCCGGTTCGTGATCGCCGGTGCCTCCGGTGAAGCGGGTATACGCGAAAAGAATTCGACCGTCGCGCGTCGTAACGAAAGATCCCTCTGTGTTCCGCGGGTTTCCGGGTCCCGGCGGCAGCAGATGGATGATCTTCGCATTGTCGAGGCGAGGATTGGCT
>CAYTVP010000216.1:0-4763 GCA_964441675.1 uncultured Solibacteraceae bacterium
GGCAAAAAATGTTTTCAGGCTACCGGCGAATCAGCATTTTTCAACAAGTTCCTAGAAAGCTTGCGGCTACATCAGGCAGGAAATACGTTAGCTCATACGCTATTGAAGCGAGCGCTACCACGCGTGGACGATCTGTCTCTTGAGGACGTTCTTGAACTACGGTTAAAACATAAGGACGAAGTGCAGGCATTTCGCGTCGGATTGGGAGAGATAGCATCTCAAGTTGACCTTTCGAGAGACACAACCTACGATGCTGTTCAATTGGAACGTCTCATATTGGGTAAAGTGGACCCTGCCATCCAAGACCTAAGAGTCGCGATCAATAATACGAAACTGAACATGGTGCGCAGCTATATCGCAGGTCCCACTATAGGTCTAGCTTTATCAGCGATAGGTAAGGTAACCCAACTCGGAAGCGATATCGCCCTAAACCTATTAGCAACTCTTTTTCCGATAGCTAGGTCTGTCTTTTCTGCGCACCTCGACCGAAAGCGTCTTAAGAACGAAAGCCGTTGGTCGCTAGTACTCGAGCTAGAGAAAAATTGACTTAGCTTTGATTTTTCTCAGCAGCTTATCGCGCCAAGTGCCACTTCACACGCGTGTAGGCGATTCGAAATCCGTGGCGTTCGGCATTCCGTTGGCTGGCGCTCCCGGGCTGAGCGCACATCATCGCGAGATCGCAGTTGTGTTCGACTGCCAGCCTCATACGAGCTTCGAGCAGCGCCTGCTGCGCGCCTTGACGACGAGCTTCCGGAACAGTCGAAGCTCCGCCGAACAGCGCCACGCCGTTGTGACAGCGCAGAAGACCTGCCGCGGCCGGCTGCCCATCCAGTACGGCCAGGAAGCAGAACGCATTTTCGCTGGCCGCGGCGACGCAGCCTAAGCCGAGCAAAAAGTCCTGCCATTCGCCATATTCCGACCAACCTCGGGCAGAGACCTTCGACCACAGTTCTTCCTCTCCGCGCGCCGCCAGACGCGTCTGGATTCGCGGGTTCAGCACGCCGGAGGAGCGATTCCGGGAGAGAGGCAGATACATCACATTCGACAACTCTACCGGGCGATACCGGCGCGCGCTCAGGATTCCGAATACCTGCACTCCGGCTAGCGGACTGACTTCGTGAAACGTATCCGCGCCGCGTTCGGAATAGAACAACTCCAGGCGATTCAGATCGTCCACAGAGGGTTCCGCGAAGAGTCCTAAGCCGAAGGTTTGCGTCACGGGCGAGGTTACGCCGTCAAACATGGCGCGCGCCCCTGCCACCTCGATCCATTCGGCACCCAATTCCGGATCGGAGTGCCGCCTGGCTTCCACGAAACTGACACCGGCCGCGGCTTCGGCGCCTTCGAGACGCCGGGAGAGCTCGATGTCGGCAAAGTTCATCCGTAGCCGTTAGACGTAGCCGCTAGACGTCGCAGATAGCAAGCATCTCGTCGAGCGTCTTCAGCGGATCGGCATCGAGTGGAGTATATTCGTGCGAAACATAGCCGGTATAACCCATATCCACGATCGCCTTGGCGATCCCGCGATAGTTCAGCTCCTGAGAATCGAGATCGAACTGATGACGGCCGGGGTTTCCGGCCGTGTGCATGTGACCGATATAAGGCAAAGCTTCCCGCATCGTCCGGATCACGTCGCCTTCCATGATCTGCATGTGATAGATGTCGTAGAGCAGCTTAACGCGCGGCGAGTTGACACGCTTGCAGAGATCAACGCCCCACTTGGTGCGGTCGCACATGTAGTCGGGATGGTTCACCTTGCTGTTCAGCAGCTCCATGCAAATGGTGACGTTCTTATCTTCAGCGTGCTTCTTCACCTTGTTCAGGTAGATGGCGACATTTTCGAGGCCTTCTTCGTCAGACATACCCCGGCGGTTGCCGGATAAGGCGATGACGCTGTGGCCGCCGGCGGCCGATGTGGCATCGATCAGCGCGTGCATCTTTTTCTCGGCTTCCGGATGGTCTTCCTTGCGATTGCAGCCGCCGGTCAAGGTCATGGCGCCGGCCACGACCGTCGGGACAAGACCGTACTTCTTCAAAGTCGGGAACTCCTCGGGCCGGCGAAGATCGAAGCATTGCGCACCCAGCCGCGCCGCGTGCCGGCACTGATCTTCAAAACTCATACCGCCCCGGCCGAAGACGCCGCCGCAGACGCCCTGCTTTAAACGTCCTTTTCTAGCGACTTTCTGATCCTGCGCCGCCAGCGGAACGGCGGCTACCGATGAGAGGAAGATACGGCGATCCATCAGCGCTATCGTATCAGCGCTCGCCATAGGGTAGCGTGAGAAGAAATGGGATTCGCGCTCTGGCTGGACCATGACACCGCTTGGGCGGCAGGAACACACGAATACCGTCCGATGGGGACCGCTGTCATCGCCCTCAGCTCGCAATTTCACGCCCGCGATTTTTCCTCCCGGCGCCGCGCTCCGGAGCGCTCGGAACGAACGTTTGCCGGATTATATGCCTCGCTGGAAGATGTGAACCGGCATCTCAAGCTGCGCCGGTCACAAGAAAAGAAAAGAAAACTCCGCCCAGCGTCAACTCGCGTCACCGCAACGTTTTAGGAGCACTACGAAGCACTCGCTCCGCAAGGCGGGCATCGGATCTCTGAATATCTCGTGATAAGATGCGCCCGCCTCATGTCTCAACTTTCAGACCAATCGGCTACCTTCTCCGACGTCAGAACGTTAGCCGGTGAGCAAGCGCGGGTTCTGGTTAGCCCGATAGCCGCGCGCTATGAAAAGTGCGGCGATTCTCTGGCGGGCGAGAAAGTCACAGTCACAGTCTCACTAACCGGCGGCAGCAGCTCCGTCTGGGATCATATGCCCAACCATGCATCGCCGGCCTTTTTGCGCGCCGGCGTGCGCGTGTCGGTTGCCATCCAGCGTGTTCTGCGCGATTGGCTCCCGTACATATGGTTTTCAGACGCATCCAAATTTGCGGATTACGACACGGCTTCGCTTTTGTTGATGTACTCGTCGTGCCGCGTGTTCACGGCAAAAACGAAACATTCGTTTACGTTCGATGTCCTGGACGACGATACGCCAAGAGCGATGCAATTTTCCATCTCCCGAAATCTGGCGGCTCGCCTGGAAGGGATCGAGCCGATGCTCAGCAGCCTCGGGATGGATGGCTTGCGATATGCTCCGCGGAGAGCGGAGCGGATGACTTCCACATTGCCTTTCCGCCGGCAGGAAATGAATGCGCTTCTGGTAGCCGAGCGCGAATTGATCGAGGGTTATCTCGGTTTGAACAATAACGCTAAGCGGGAGCGTTCTTTGGTACGAATCGAACGAATACTCCGCAAGTTATTCCTAAAAAAAGACTTTTCACAACTGCGCCCACTCTTTGACTGGGAGGCACAATACGCCGCGGCACAAGTGCTGGGGCTGAACGTGGCATTTGACGCAAAAATTTTCGCGAATTCTGACGAGTTACCGGCACTGTCTGGGCATGAGAACTCTTCTGCTGCTGGCTGCCCTGACGATAGCAGCCATTTGGACGCCTGATTCCGTCATCGCAGCTCAAAAGACTGCTGCCGCTCCGATCCCGGATGCTGCGCTCCAACAGAAAATCCAGGATAAGTTTGCAAAGTCGAAGGCAGGCGGCGGCAAGTTCCAGGTGCAGGTGAAAGCCGGCGTTGCGTATCTCAGCGGCCGCGCCGACGTGGCGCAGCACAAGGGCGCTGCTACCCGGATGGCGAAATCGGCCGGGGCGCGCCGGGTTGTGAACAACATCACGGTCAGCGAAGCAGCCCGGCAGAAAGCAGTACGAAGTCTGAGAAGCGAGAAGCCGCGCCAAGCGACGGTCAAGACACCGTCCTAGGCGTTGTAATAAAATTCGCATCGAGCGAATTTCCGCCTTAGTCCTCCTCATCAGCCTTTCGGCTGCGGCACAATCCATTCAGATTACGGACGGGGTGCGAGAGCGCCAGGTACTCCAACGCGATGCTGATGGAAAGGCCGACCTGACTGTTTCCGGTACTGCCGCCGACGCCGATGGAACGGTCGTCGAAGCCCGGCTTGCCCGCAGCATTTTGAAGGGATTCGACCGCTGGAAAAAGTATGGACCGGTTGCGAGCGGCAAATGGAGCGTCACGATTCCCCAGGCTCCCGCAGGCGGTCCGTACAAGGTAGAAGTCCGCCTGGCGGGAAGCAAGCAGGTAGCCGCGGTCAACGACGTCTTTGTCGGGGATATCTGGGTTCTGGCCGGTCAATCCAACATGGAAGGTGTCGGCGATCTGATTGCAGTGGAGCAGCCCCACGATCGGGTCCAAATGCTCGATATGGTGGACGAGAAATGGCAGGTGGCGCGGGAACCGTTACACAACCTGCCGGGCTCCGTCGATCGCGTCCATTGGCGGTTAAATGCCGAGAAGCAACCAGAGCGGATAACGGGCGAGAAACTGGCCCAGTTCAACGAGGCACGCAAAAAGGGCGCAGGCCTGGGATTGCCTTTCGGCGTCGCCTATGAGAAAGCAGCGGGTGTGCCGGTGGGCTTACTGCCGTGCGCCCACGGTGGAACATCGATGGACCAATGGGCTCCCGAGCACTGGGATAAGGCGAATCCGGGAGGCTCCCTGTACGGGTCCATGATGCGCCGTTTCGAACTCGCCGGGGGCAAGGTTCGGGGCGTTCTCTGGTACCAGGGTGAATCCGATGCCAACCCGAATGCTGTGGAGGCCTTTCGCGAGAAATTTGAAAAGTTCGTGGCGCGAGTTCGCTCGGATTTTGGCAATGCGAACTTGCCGTTTTATTACGTGCAGA
>CAYTVP010000216.1:4773-5088 GCA_964441675.1 uncultured Solibacteraceae bacterium
AACGAATGTCGAGCCATGGAACCGCGTGCAGGAAGCTCAGCGGCTGGCAGAATCCTCCATTCCGAACTCCACCGCATTTTCGTCGGTAGACAGCGATCTTGACGATCAGATCCACGTCAGCACCGGCGATCTGAAACGTCTCGGGCGGAATATGGCGCTCGTTGCAGCCGGGAAAGCGAAACGGGGGCCCCGGTTGGCCGGTGTCCGAGTCGAAGGCAACTCTCTGGTGGTGACGTTCAATGACGTCAACGGGAAATTGTCCGCGCCGGAGCGTATCGCCGGCTTCAGTATCCATAACGCATCCGGGGAGGAAGT
>CAYTVP010000216.1:5098-7684 GCA_964441675.1 uncultured Solibacteraceae bacterium
GATGATCTACAAGGCTGCGGTCGATGCAGGACAACCGAACACGGTAATTCTTTACTTCCAAGGCAAGCTCCCGGAGGGAGCCGCCCTCCGCTACGGGTGGGGCAAGAACCCCCTCTGTAACTTACGGGACGATAAGGACTTCGGCATTTTAGCATTCGGACCCTTTTCGATTCAATAACTTACGGGACATTGGGCCCGGTGGTAGACTGTAAATGTCTTGACCCACCGAAGTCTATTACTCGCGTTCATTGCGTCCAGTGTCGTGGTTACGGCACAACCGGCTCCCGGATTGCCTCAAGCGTCTCCTCCTTCGACAGCCCGCGATCAGGAACGGCGACAACTGCCTCCGGATACCGTGATTGCGACCGCGGAAGGCAAATCCATCACCTCCGGAGAGGTAATGGCCATGGTGGATTCGATGGGTCCGCAGATCCAGCAATTCTTCAGCAAGGATCCGCGGGAATTCGTGCGGCAGTACGCTCTCCAACAAAAGCTGGCCGGCATGGCTGTGAACGACAAGCTGGACCAGCAATCTCCGTATAAAGAGCGGCTTCGCTACGCGCAGCAGTCGGTCCTGATGCAAAGCCTGGTGGAGCGCAAGATGAACGAGACGCCGATCACCGAAACGGATCTCCAGACACAGTACGACAAGGTATCTCCGCAAAGTGTTCAGTATTTAACCAAGGTCTTGTACGTTAAGTTTGCCTCCGACGGGAAGGGCCGCTCGGAGGAAGATGCCAAGAAAAAGATCGATAACCTGCGGAAGGATGCCGCTTCCGGTAAGGATTTCGTTCAGTTGATCCAGGAGCACTCCGAGGACCCAGCATCCAAGGGCAAAAATGGGGATTATCCGCCGATCAAAAGTAGCGACTCACTACCGGAGCCGGTAAAGGCAGCCGTGCTGGCACTGAAGCCGGGAGAGTTGACCGAACCGATCCGCCAGGCAAACGGCTTTTATCTCTTTCGGCTCGAAAAAGTCAACACTCCCCCGATGGAATCGATGAAGGAGCAGTTGACCACGCAGATTCGGAACGAACGGTTTAATACCTGGTTTCAGGAGCTGCGCCAATCGCTTGAAGTAAAGTTCGAAAACGAAGGTTTCTTTGGGCCAGCGCCCGCTGCCCCACCGTCCCTGGCAGCTCCGAAGACTCGCGGAGCCAAACCATAGAAACAACAGAACAATGACAATCCAATTCCTTCCTTCACTTCGTGTGTCCCGAGGGCGCCTGGTGCCCAGTGGTGGTGAGGAGGTTCACGCGGCAGCCTTCCTGCAGCAAAGGGAGCTGTTGCTTGAATCAGCGTTGCTCGACGATGCGCGGGAGTTGCTGCGTATTTTTGCGCACGAGATCTTCCACTTTGTATGGCGGCGCCTGGATAATGCCACCCGGCTGACCTGGGAGCGGCTGCTCAGGGCCGAAATGCGCCGTGGTGTCCGTGGCGAGCTGGGCTGGTCGGCCGAGATGCGCAAAGTGAAGCTCACCGGGCACACAGGCCGCGCCTGGAAGGACTACGTCTGCGAGAGTTTCTGCGATACCGCCGCATGGTATTTCTCCGGTGGACGCCCGCACGACGAATTTACTCTGGCTTCCGCCGCAAAGCGCCTGCGGAAGGGCTGGTTCGATAAGTTGGTTGCCCAACGCAGGCTGCCGATATAATGAGGTCATGCGCACTCCGCGATTTTTGGGGCTGGCGATTTTCTCCGTCTGCAGCTTGTTACTTCTGGGAACAGGCTGCCGGACAACGGCAACTCGCGCGGACAGTACAGTAAAGCCGGAAAAGGGCCGCCGCGCGGCTCCGGACTTCGATCTTAAGGACGCGGATGGCAAGGCGGTGAAGTTGTCCGACTACCGCGGCAAGGTGGTCCTTCTGAATTTTTGGGCAACCTGGTGCGGACCTTGCAAGATCGAAATTCCCTGGTTCATGGACTTTGAGAACCAATACAAAGACAAGGGATTTGCGGTGCTCGGAGTTGCGATGGATGAAGAGGGATGGGAAGTGGTCAGGCCGTACATCCGGAATCGGCAGGTGAATTACAGAATCCTGATGGGGACCGACCCGGTGGCGCAGCTGTATGGCGGCGTCGAATCCTTACCGACCAGCTTCGTCCTCGATCGCGAAGGAAAGATCGCATCCGTTCACATCGGCCTGGTTAGCAAGAGCGAATACAAGAATGATATTGAGCAACTTCTGGGTGGTGCTAGCCGCGCTGATGCTGCCGCTGGCAGCGCAAACGCCGAGTGATGCGCTGACAATCAAGCCGCCGGCAAAACTAACGGTTTCCCGCGGCGGAACAGCAACCGTTGTTCTCGACGTGACGCTGAATCCCGGCTATCACGTCAATTCGAACAAGCCCCTCGAAGATTATCTGATTCCATTGCGGCTGATGTGGGACTTGAAGCCCCTTGAAGCGGAAACGATCTCCTACCCGAAACCGGAGCTGCATACATATTCGTTTTCAACGAAGCCGCTAAGCGTTTACACCGGCAGCTTCCAGATTGAAACAACGTTCCGGGTACCCTCTGATGCTCCGCAAGGCTTGTCCATCGCATCCGGTAAGCTTCGCTACCAGGCTTGCACCGACAAGAT
>CAYTVP010000217.1:0-7659 GCA_964441675.1 uncultured Solibacteraceae bacterium
AGTAGCACTAAGGACCAAGTCTGCTCTTGGGCCAGCAGCGTCCCGTACACAAGTTCCTTTCCTACGAAACCAATAAACAGCGGAACGCCCGCCATGGAACAGGCTGCCAGTACGCCCGCAAGAGCGATAGACGGCATTGCCTTATGCAGTCCCCCGAGGGCCTTAACATCTCGCGTTCCTGTTTCATGTTCTAGAGTGCCCGCAACCAGGAATAGAGTGCCTTTGTAGCAGGCATGGGCGACAAGATACACCAGGGCGGCGGTTACAGCCGTCTCGCTACCGAGTCCGAACAGCATCATCAGAAGGCCTAGCGCGCTCACAGTGGAATATGCAAGCACCCGTTTCAGGTCGGTTTCTGCCACTGCCCGCCACGCGCCCGCGATCATAGTGATCGCCCCCGCGCATACTGTCAGCCCGGTCCAAAACATGGTGCCTCCCATAAGAGGCGTCATCCTGGCGACCAGGTACAATCCCGCCTTCACCATGGTGGCCGAATGAAGATAGGCGCTCACCGGCGTTGGGGCCGCCATTGCATTCGGCAGCCAAAAAGAAAACGGCATCTGGGCGGATTTCGTGAACGCCGCTAGAAGCACAAGCGCAGCAGTCCAGTGATATGCGCTTGATTCTCGAACCGACGCACCGCTGGAGATTAAGGTCGACAAGTCTCGCGATCCCGTCGCTATCTCGATCAGTACAGCCGCAGCAAGCAGGCCCATGCCGCCGGTCCCGGTAACAACAAACGCCTGTATGGCTGAACTACGTGATTGCGCGCGTTCCTGGTCGAAGCCAATTAATAAGAACGAGGTGAATCCAGTAAGTTCCCAGAAGACAAACAACGCGAAAATGTTGTCGGCAAGGACCAGGGCGAGCATGGACCCCATAAAGGCGAACAATGTCGCCTGAAATCGCCCTGCTCGAGGGTCACCATCGAAATAGCAGCTGCTGAACAGGACGATCAGTGCACCGATTGAGACGATCACAATCGCGAAAAGTAAGCTCAGCCCGTCACCGTAAAATGACAACGTCAGCCCCAGCGAGTCAGCCCATGATAGAGAAGACGTAATGGGGCCAGATTGGACGGCCGTTCTCATCAAGCCGCCGAAATAAATAGCGAGCATGGCAGGCCAAATGGCAAGGAAAGCGGCCAGGCGGGAACGTCTGCCGAGCCACAGCGCCAACGGCACCATCAGAAACGGCGAAAGTGTGAGAATCGCAAGCATCTAGCGTGTAGGCGGATGAGAAATGATCGAGTTCATAAGCGATGACAGGGGCACACCCCAGGATCTCTCAGGGTAACCCTTCATCGACGCTCACACGCAAGTTGCTCGGACCGTAGCTGCAACTCCCAACGGTATATCCCTGTCATCAGAACGTCGCAAGACCGCATTTTTTGATGGTCCTGATAGGTGTTCGATATACTGCAAACCAGTAGTACGGAAAACCCTCTATGTGGATTGTTCGGTTGGCGCTCGGCCGCCCATATACCTTCGTTGTGATGGCGGTTCTGATCGCGATCCTGGGCGTAGCCGCAATTGTTTCCATGCCCGTAGACATCTTCCCGTACATCGACATTCCGATCGTCAGCGTCCTATACTCCTACACCGGTCTTTCTCCAGAGGAAATGGAGAAGCGTGTTCTTACACCCTTTGAACGCAGCCTCACGTCCAATGTGAACGACATAGAACATATAGAGTCGCAGGCTTACAACGGATACGCGGTTGTCCGCATCTACTTCCACCCAAATGTGAACGTGGACATGGCGCTTGCGCAGACCAGCGCCACTATGAACACGTCGCTGCGACAGATGCCGCCGGGCATGTTTCCCGCCAACATTCTGAAGTATGACGCGGCTAGTGTCCCGATTCTCCAACTCGGCCTGACCAGCAAGACGCTTCGCGAGCACGAGATCTTCGATCTTGGAAACAACTTCATTCGAACTCCGCTGGGTACTGTTCAGGGAGCCTCCGTATCATATCCGTTCGGTGGAAAAACGCGAGCCGTTATGGTCGACCTCAACCTCGACGAGCTCTATGCGAAGCAACTGTCGCCCATTGATGTTTCGAATGCGATTAATTTGCAGAATCTCATCCTGCCTGCCGGAACTGCCAAGCTTGCCAGTACGGAATACCGGGTTAGCGTCAACAGCAGCCCCGCGATCCTCGATGAGCTGAACAACCTGCCCATCCGCAATGTCAACGGCGCGACGATTTATGTCAAAGACGTAGCCCAGGTCCGTGACGGATTTCAGCCGCAGAACAATATTGTCCGAACTAATGGTGCGCGCGGTGTCCTCATGACCATTACGCGCAACGGCAAAGCATCAACGCTCGCGATCGTCAATCAGGTGAAGGAAGCTCTTCCGAAGATCCTCGCGAATATCACGCCGGAACTCAAAGTCGTTCCGCTGGCGGATCAGTCGGTTTTCGTCCGAGCCTCGATCGAAAGTGTCGTGCGCGAGGGGCTGCTCGCCGCCACGCTTACTGCAACGATGATTCTGCTGTTTCTGGGCAGTTGGCGCAGTACGCTCATCGTTTGCCTGTCGATTCCGCTGTCGATCCTGGCCTCGCTTTCCGTGCTCAGCATGCTGGGCCACACGATCAACGTCATGACGCTTGGCGGCCTGTCCCTGGCGGTCGGCATCCTTGTGGATGACGCCACCGTTGAGATTGAGAATACACATCGCAATCTCGCAATGCGCAAACCCCTCATCCGGGCCGTTCTGGATGGCGCATCTCAAATTGCCGTCCCTACGTTTGTTGCAACGCTGTCCATCTGTATCGTTTTCGTCCCTGTGCTGTTACTTACGGGAACGGCGCGCTACCTGTTCACGCCGCTCGCCATGGCAGTTGTGTTCGCGATGATGGCCTCCTATCTGCTCTCTCGAACACTTGTGCCGACCATGATGGCTTATATGCTCGGCAAGGAACTTCGTCGTTACTCCGGCGATGAGGAGAGCTCGGGCCGAGGATTACTACATGCGCTGCATAGCCGTTTCAATGAACTCTTCGAACGCCTGCGCTACCGCTACATGGGGTTGCTGCACTTTTCGCTGAATCACCGCGTACCGGTCCTCATTGGGTTTCTGGGATTCTCGATTCTGTCGATGGGCTTGTTCCGGTTCATTGGCGAGGATTTTTTCCCGAATGTGGATTCCGGTCAGATGCGTCTTCACGCGCGAGCTCCCGCGGGCACGCGCATTGAAGAAACGGAAGCTCGCTTTGCTGCCATCGAGCGCGAAATCCGCGCCGAGATCCCACCCGATGAGATAGAGATGCTGATCGACAACATCGGCATTCCGAATAGTTGGCCTGCCATCGCGCAAGGCGATATCCCGACGATCTCGTCTGCCGATGGTGAAATCCTTATCGCGTTGAACAAGGAAAAACACGGCTCGACTGCGGAATATGAAAGACGGCTTCGGAAGCGGCTAAACGAGAAGTTCACGGATATGAGCTTTTTCTTTCAGCCCGCGAACATTACCAGTCAGATCATCAATTTCGGACGACCCGCGCCGATCGATTTACAGGTTGTTGGCCGCAATGCCGAGGCGAACTACAAAGTGGCCCAGCGTCTGGTTGACCGTATATCGCGCATACCGGGAGCGGTCGACGTCCATCTGCACCAGGTTGTTGCCCAACCGGAGATCCGTCTTGACGTCGATCGAACGCGCGCTGCGCAGCTCGGACTCACTCAGCGCGATGTCACCAGCAGCATGCTGATCTCACTTAGCGGCAGCGGTACGTACGCTCCTAACTTCTGGCTGAATCCCGCCAACGGTGTCAATTATTCGATTGGTGTCCAGACGCCGCAGTACAAGATCGATTCGCTGGCCGCGCTACTCCGTACGCCGATCTCTCCAAATAGCACGGCCGTCAATGTCTGGACCCCAGGGTCACAGGCGGGAGGCGCCGCCACCAATCTCACCTTTACCGGGACTGCCCCTGCGGGCGCCTCGCAAGCTTATGGAAATCCCGGAGCCATTGCCGCTTCCACCCAGATGCTTACCAACCTGGTCGACATGCAGCGCTCATACACTCCCGTCATCGTTAACCACTACAACGTCATGCCTGTGTTCGACATCTATGCCAATGTTGCGAACTGGGATCTCGGCAGTGTCGCTAAAGAAGTCCGTCGCATCATGAATGAAGAAGAATCGAGCCTGCCGCGCGGTACGACGCTAACCCTACGCGGTCAGGTGGAAACAATGCAGAGTTCGTTCGTTCGTCTCGGGCTCGGCCTGATCTTCGCGGTCGTACTTGTATACCTGTTGATGACAGTTAATTTTCAGTCGTGGGTCGATCCGTTCATCATTCTTATGGCTTTGCCCGGCGCTTTAGCCGGTATCCTCTGGATGCTGTTTGTTACCGGGACGACGCTGAGCGTACCGTCATTGATGGGCTCCATCATGTGCATTGGTGTTGCCACCGCGAATAGCATCCTGATGGTGACCTTCGCAAACGACGAGCGCCAGGCCGGTTTGAACGTCCACCAGGCGATCTTATCCGCCGGTTATGCACGCATCCGCCCCGTACTGATGACAGCAACAGCGATGATCTTCGGCATGCTGCCGATGTCTCTCGGGCTCGGCGAGGGAGGAGAGCAGAACGCGCCGCTCGGTCGAGCGGTTATTGGAGGGCTGCTGCTTGCTACCGTTAACACACTTTTCCTTGTTCCGATCGTCTACAGCTACTTGCGAAAGAAACCTCCTGTCGATCACGAACGCCGCCTTGCAGAAATGGATCACCGGTAAAGCATGCGCTCCATAGAACCGAATCCACACTCTGCCGAGTCGCTGCGCCGCGAGAATGAAGAGCTTCGCCGTCAGCTGGAGGAACTCCGCTCCGGTGCCGGAGTAGTCTCGCCTGAGGCTGCCCCGCGTGCTCACTGGAATCCATCGCGAATCACGATTGTTGCCCTGGTGCTCATCGCTCTGACATTGACTGGTGTGGCGTTCTTCGCGGGTTATCTGCCGATGCAGCATCGCCGCTCGGTCGTGATCGCTGAAGCTCGCGAGCAGCAAGAAGCACTTCCGCGCGTTCAGGTAGTACCGGTTACGCGCGGCGGCGGCAATAGCGCATTGCAGTTGCCAGGCAACATTCAGGCGATCAATGAAGCTCCGGTCCTTGCCCGAATGGACGGATATATGAAGTCCCGATTCGTGGATCTCGGCGATCGCGTGACGGCCGGTCAACCGCTGGCGGAAATTGATGCGCCCGAGATTGAGGAGGCGCTTCGGGGCGCCCGCGCTACGCTGGAGCAGTCGCGAGCCGCGGTGGAACAGGCGGCTGCGAGTCTTGAGCAGGGCAAAGCAGACCTGGAGTTAGCGAAAGTATCTGCTCAACGTTACGACGAACTGACAAAAGCCGGAGTTGCTTCGCGCCAGGATGACGATAAGTACCGGCTCGAGTATCAGGCCCGTATCGCGACCGTCCGCGCGCTTGAGAAGGGGCTGAACGTGCAAAAAAACAGCGTTGCCGTTGCGGAAGCGGCCGTGGCCCGGATGGAAAATCTCAAATCCTACAAGGTCGTAAAGGCGCCTTTCGATGGTGTGATCACTGTCCGTAACGTGGATGCAGGCGCATTGGTAACTTCCGGAAGTACTCTTCTGTTTCGAATTGCGCAAACTCATAAATTGCGTGTCTACGTGAGTGTTCCACAGAGTTGGGTCAACTCGGTTCGACCGGGTCAGACGGCCATAATCCGCGCCTCTGGCGTTCCCGGACGTGAGTTTAAAGGTGTGGTGGCTCGAACAGCGAACGCTCTCGATCCTGCGAGCCGCACGCTGCTCGTTGAGGTAATCGTACCCAATCCGGATGGCGGGTTAATGCCCGGCATGTCTGTAGACGCGGAACTTCGCGCGTCGCTCCGGGAGGCGCCCCTCGTTATTCCTGCCGATGCTTTGGTGATCCGAGCGAATGGCTCGGAGGTTGCGGTCGTCCGTCCGGACGGAACGATTCACATTCAGAAGATTCAGGTTGGCCGTGATCGCGGTGATACTCTCGAGGTGGTGGATGGGCTGAACGAAGGAGATACGGTTATTCAGAATCCGGGCGATGTAGTTGTCGAAGGAATGAAAGTAGAACCAGTGGGCAATCAGGCCGCCATCGAATAATTGAGTTCGACCTCCCCTATGCCTTGGATCTGGCGGAGTTGCCAACCTTCGATCACTTGCATGCTGGCGTGCCAGATCAGCCTGTCCGAGCGACAAAAAAATCTTCGCTGCATGCCAATGAAATAAAGGCTCTCGTGTCTTCTGCGCCAGCGCTTTCTGAATGGCAGTGTTTGCTCCCGAGAACTCATCGTTGTTGAAAAGCGCCCATGCAAACGCATCCCACGAGTACACATCCTGGCGCGAATTTAACTCCGCCCTCGCGATCGCGATAGCGCTCCTTTTTTCGGTAGCCAAGATCCGCAAAGGCTAAAGCAAGATTGCGGTTCGCGATTTCTCCGGCCGACTGATCAATCCTCGCTGAAGCATCGAGAAGCGCAATCTGGCGCGCGGCGGAAGCTGCCTGCCCAGTCCGCCGATAAAGCTTGGCCGCGGCATACTCCGGATAGGGCGCGCGTGTTTGTGCTTGCTCGAAAGACTGAATCGCCGCTTCGAGCTGGCCTCGGGCCGTTAGCGGTACCCATTCCGGCGGATGCGTGGAGAAAACCGGGAAACGCTTCGAGAGCCGCTTGAAACGCGTCTTCCGCTTCCTCGAAGCGGCCTATCGTCCTCCAGCGCCACAAACGTGGACGACTGCGGCCGGCGTCAAAGTGCTTCGACGAACTACTATTCAACTGGTACAAACCCTCGGCCGGTTGGAGCCGAACTCAGCCGCCTGGACGAGCAGATTAAAGCGACAGGATCCCCAGTGTGACAAACTGTGCATTTGACACGAGGCCTGCAAGTAGGATATGACTAGCGAAGAACTTAGCTATGATCTTAGCTGGGCAGTTCCTAGACGCGCAGAGATTGCGGATTACCACGTTTGTAGTAATGCTTTCATTTCTGGCTGGTGCCTCCGCGCAGGCGGCGGATCAGGAGACGCAGTTTGAAACGGCCGTGCGCCCGGTTCTGGCGAAACGTTGCACGATGTGTCACGCGGCCAAAGTAAAGAGCGGCGGGCTTAGCCTCGACTCACGAGATGCGTTCCTCGAAGGCGGTAATTCGGGAACCCCAGCGGCCGAAGCAATCCTGAAGGCAATTCGCGGCGAAGCGCCATTCAAGAAGATGCCGCTGGGCGAGACACTCTCCGCCGAAGAGATTCAAGCCATCGCCACGTGGGTTGAGCAAGGCGCGAAATGGCCGGAACAACCCAACACCTCCCGCGCCGCAGAGGATCGTCCGGAAGATTTCTGGTCTTTCCGCCCCATTCAGAAACCGGAACTTCCGAAAGTACGGAACACCTCGTGGCCTCGTACGGATATTGACCGGTTCATTCTTGCAAAACTCGAGGAGAAGAACTTTGCTCCCGCGCCTGACGCGGATAAGCGGACCTTGCTCCGGCGCCTTCATTTCGATTTGACCGGCCTCCCGCCGACACCGGAGGATGTCCGCGCCTTCCTGGCCGACCGGAGCCCTCAAGCGTACGCGAAAGTGGTGGACCGCCTGCTGGCGTCACCGCGGTACGGCGAGCGCTGGGGCCGGCATTGGCTCGACATCGCACGCTATTC
>CAYTVP010000218.1:0-7593 GCA_964441675.1 uncultured Solibacteraceae bacterium
GCATAATGACGAACCCGGCGAGAACGCCGGTACACCCCCATAAGCCCAGCTCTTCGCCGATTACGGCATAGATGAAGTCCGTGTGCGCCTCCGGGATGTAGAGCATCTTCTGCTTCCCTTGCATCAGGCCGAGCCCAAGCACGCCGCCCGAACCGACGGCAACCACCGATTGCCATGCCTGGTAATGTGGATCTCGCGAGGACAACGATGACGCCATCTGCGACTTCATCCAGCCGTTCTTGTCGATCTTGCTTACCATTTCCAGTTGGGGGTCCACATACAGAACGAGGCGAAGCAGACGATAGGGCTTGCTGGCGATGCCGGCAATGCCAAGCAGCGTAAGCGCCAGGCAGGCATAGCTGGTCCATCGCCAGTTCATTCCCGCGACAAAGAGAACTGCGGCGGCCGTTCCCATAAGAACCACCATCGTTCCCATGTCTCCCAGCAACACCAGGACTGCAAGAAGCCCCAACGCTGCCGCTACGGGCAGCATCGTGTGCCGGCTGTTGATGGCGGGCAGGCGCCGCGTTACGAAGTTCGCCAGAAAAATAGCAAGCACCGGTTTGGCCAGCTCCGACGGCTGCAACTGCACCGGTCCCAGGCGAATCCAGCGATGCTGCATCGGATCGGCGAAGTAGGTGATTGCGAGAAGAAACAGAACCATGCTCATGGGGGCATAGGCCCAGAATGGATGGTGTAAAAACCGGTAGTCGACCCGGCGCAAGGTCATCATTGCCAGGAGGCCTACCGCCATGGGGCCAAGCTGCCGCAGCAGGTAGTATGCGCTGTTCCTCTCTGCCAGTTCGGTTTTCGGGAGCGATGCCGAGTAGATCATCACCAGGCCGAAGAAGGCGAGAGAAATTGCGGTGAAAAACAGAATCCAGTCCGGTTTCAAACGCTGTGCCATCTAGCGGTTCTCCAGATTCCGGACGAGTTGTTTAAAAACTTCGCCCCGGTGTTCAAAACTTTGAAACTGGTCGAAGCTGGCGCACGCCGGCGCTAAGAGCACCGTGTCGCCGGAGACAGCTTCGCGGTGGGCGATCTCAACTGCCTGCGCGATCGTTCCCGCATGTTTCGCCGGCAGTTCCTCTCCGATATGCGACGCAATCTTCTCTGCCGCCGCGCCGACAAGAAGCACCCTCCGGACGCGTCCGCGAAGGGGCGCGATAAGCGGGCGATAGTCGGAACCCTTATCCTTGCCGCCGAGAATCACCCACAGCGGACCTTCGAGCGCCGCGATTGCCTTGAGGGTGGCATCGACGCTGGTAGCCTTCGAATCGTTGTAATAACGGACGCCTTGAATCGTGTGGACATACTCCAGCCGGTGCTCCACGCCGGGGAATGTTGCAAGCGCATTTCGTACCGGCTCGGTCTTTGCGCCGCATACCCGCGCGATTTCCACCGCCGCCCAGGCGTTCTCGAAATTATGCCGACCGGGAAGCTTCAGCGAAGAAAGCTCATCCGGCGGATCGCCCTGGTTGAACCAGATCGTGCGCGCGGAGCCGTTCCCGGAATAGCTGCGGCAGGCCGGATCGGCGGCGTTCAGAACCTTCGAATCCCCGGCCGTCTGATTCAGGAACATGCGGCTCTTTGCCTGGCGGTAGGCCTCGAACGTGTGATGCCGGTCCAAATGATTTGGCGTGACATTGAGGCAAACGCCAATGTCCGGCCGGAAGACCCGCGTCGTTTCCAACTGAAAGCTCGAGATCTCAAGGACGTTCCACTCGCCGGTTTTCGAGACACGAGCCATGGCGGCCGGCGCCACGCCAATATTGCCTCCGACCTGATTCGGAATTCCGGCGGTTGTCAGAATATGGCCTGTAAGCGCCGTTGTCGTGGTCTTCCCGTTGGAGCCGGTAATACCGATAATGGGGCCGCGGAAATGTGGATATGCCAGTTCCAGGTCGCCGATCACATTCCTGCCGGCAAGTTGTGGCAAGTCCGCCGGAACACCCGGCGAGATGACGGTTAAATCCGACGGCACAAAGTCGGTCACGAACTTTACCTTCAGCTGTTCCAGGTGGGCGAGTGCTTGTGGCGTGGCATCCACGTCGGTGGCGATCACCTCGCGGCCGAGCTCTATGAGCAGTTCGCATGCCGCCAAACCGGATTTGCCTAATCCCACTACCAAAACCTTCACCAGCTACCTCAACTTCAACGTCGTGAGCGCAAATAGCGCCATGACGAGGCCCGTAATCCAGAAGCGCGCAATGATCTTCGATTCCGTCCAGCCCAGGGCTTCAAAATGGTGATGCAGCGGCGCCATCTTAAAGACACGTTTGCCGCGCAGCTTGAAGCTGCCCACCTGGAGGACGACGCTCAGCAGTTCGATCACAAAGACGCCGCCGATGAACAGAAGAAGAATCTCCTGTTTGATCAGGACGGATACCGTGCCGAGCGCTCCGCCGAGCGCCAGGGCTCCCACGTCGCCCATAAACACTTCGGCGGGATGCGCGTTGTACCAGAGAAACCCCAGCGAGGCGCCCATCATTGAGGCGCAGAAAATGGTCAACTCTTCCGAACGCGGAAGACGTGCAATTTCGAGATAGTTCGCGAAAACCGCGTGACTCGAAATGTAAGTTAGAACGGTTACCGCTCCGGAGGCGATGATCATTAAGCCGATGGCGAGCCCGTCGAGGCCGTCGGTAAGATTGACAGCGTTGGAGGCTCCTACAATTACCAGGATCATGAACAGGTAGAACGGGGCGAACGCAAAAACATAAGTGAACGGATTGCCGAGCATCGACGGAATTAGAAGGTCAGGCCGGAACTGCTTGAAGAAGGGAATATTCATCTCCGTCGAGTACTCCCCGTTGGCATGCATCAGCAGCAGCATGAACCCGATCGCCATCGCAACCAGAATCTGCAGCAACAGCTTGTGCCGCGCCGTCAAGCCGAGATTCCGCATCTTCTTTACCTTGGTGTAGTCGTCGTAAAAACCGATCGCTCCAAAGGCGACCAGCGAGAAGAGTGCGATCCAGACGTAAACATTCCGCAGATTTGCCCACAGCAGCGTAGGCACTACGACGGAGATCACGGTCAGCAGGCCGCCCATGGTGGGCGTGCCGGCCTTTTTCTGATGTGACTGTGGACCATCTTCACGGATGAACTGGCCAAATGCCAGTTTCCGCAGCTTGCGAATCATCCACGGGCCGAGCAGGATCGACATCGCAAGCGCCGTCAGGGCGGCCGCGGCAGTGCGGAACGTCACATAGCCGCCCAGCCGGAAAGGCCCGAAGACATCCTGTAGTTGGGAAAACAGCCAGAAAAGCATCAGCCGGCCGCCCCCGGATTCTCAGCAAGAAACGTTTCTAAGGCGAGCTCCACGCGCGTGCCGCGGGATCCCTTAAATAGGATTGCGTCCCCCGGTCCCGATAGTTCGCGGAGAATCTGCCCGGCCTCTACCGGGTCCTCGCAGAAAATAGCGGCGCTTTCCGGCAGTCCGGCTTCGCGAGCTGCATAGACCGTGTGACGGGCCGCGCCGCGGATTCCAACGAGCACAGAAATCCCTTGCGCGACAGCGTAACGACCGATGTCGCGGTGCAAGGGCTCGGTCCAGTGACCAAGTTCGAGCATCTCGCCCAGCACCGCGATGCGGCGCCCGGCGGGCATGTTCCCAAGAACGTCGAGCATAGCGCGCGCCGCTTCGGGATTGGAGTTATAGGAGTCGTTCAAGATCAAAACTCCGTTGTGGGAGAAGCGCTCGCCCCGCATTGTTCCGGCCTTCAGCCGCGCGAGCACGGGCGCGAGCGAGCGAACCGGAATATCGAAAATCGTAGCCACGGCGATTCCGGCCAGTACGTTTGAAAGCGCGTGCCTTCCCGGCAGGAAGATCGTCAGCGCTTCGCCGAAAACCGTGAATGTTGTCCGGTCCTCTGCGTATTCGACGTTCTCGGCCCGGATGTTGGCGTGGCTGCTCAGTCCGTACGAAATCGAGCGAACACCGGTTTCCTGCCCGAAGCGGGCAACACGCGCGTCGTCTGCGTTCAGCACCGCCGTTCCATTAGGGCTGAGGGACTCGATCAGCTCGCGTTTCGCCAGCGCGATTCCTTCCGCGGATTCAAAATTTTCGATGTGCGCATAGCCCGCGTTGGTGACGACGCCAATATCCGGGACTGCGATCCCTGCCAGATGCCGGATCTCCCCCGCGTGGTTCATTCCCATCTCGAGCACGGCGGCCGTGGCAGTCTCAGGCAGACGGAGAATCGAGAGCGGCAGGCCAACATGGTTGTTGAGGTTGCCCTCGTTTTTCGCAACAGAAACCGCCGCTGCCAGGCAGGCGGCAATGATGTCCTTGGTGCCGGTTTTGCCCGAGCTGCCGGTAACTCCGATCACTTTGCCGCCCCATTGGCGCCGCGCCGCGCGAGCCGAGTCCTCCAGTCCACGCTGCGTGTCGGGTACGACAACTACCGGGCCCGGCATCGCATGATCCACCATGGCCGCCAAGGCACCCTTCTCGAACGCTGCCGCGACATACGCATGGCCATCGTGACTCGGTCCGCGCAGCGCGAAAAAGAAATCACCGGCGTTCAGTGTTCGAGTGTCTACGCTCCAGCCGGAAGCTGTGTACTCTCCCACGGTCATGGTCATGAGCCGACCCCCCGAAGAACGCGGCGGGCCACTTCGCGATCGTCGAAAGGGATCGTGCGGTCCTTCAGAATCTGATAGTTCTCATGGCCCTTGCCCGCCAAAATGACGACATCGCCGGGCTGGGCGCGCAGGATCGCGTGCCGGATCGCCGATTCCCGATCGGGCTCGACATGATAGGGCGTGTTGAACTTGTCGATTCCTACCCGTGCGTCGTTCAGGATGGTGAGCGGATCTTCGGATCGAGGATTATCGGACGTAAGAACGACATAGTCGCTTGCTTCCGCCGCCGCCGAGCCCATCAGCGGCCGCTTGGTCCGGTCGCGGTCGCCTCCACAGCCGAATAGCGTGATCACGCGGCTGGGCTGAAGCGCGCGCGCGATCTCAATCACGTTTTTCAAAGCGTCGGGCGTGTGCGCGTAATCGACCACAACAAGAAATGGCTGCCCTTCAGCCACCCGCTCAAAACGGCCGGGAACCGATTCGCATTGAGCGATGCCGGTTTCGATAACACCAGACGGAATACGGTAGCTGAGACCCGCGGCACAGGCTGCCAGGATGTTATAGACGTTGATGGTGCCGGCGAGCGGCGACTTCAGATTGAGCACTCCGCCGTCGTGCACAACCTCAAACTGCAAACCGTCAAACGTATTGGAGATCTGTTGCGCCCGGACACCTGCTGCCGGGCTGAGTCCGTACCACCATGCCTGCGTTCCGGTCGAGAGACGGATCTGGCGGCCCCAGTTATCGTCGAAGTTGATCGCTGCGTGATCGGGCGGCGGCCCGCCCTGCGCTTCAAATAGTTTGGACTTGGCCTCAAAGTAAGCGTTGAGCGACCCGTGATAGTCAAGATGATCCTGAGTGAGATTTGTGAACACTGCCGTATGGCAGCGAAGCCCCCATGCGCGGCCAAGATCCAGGGCGTGCGAAGAGATTTCAATTGTGGCGTGCGTTCCTCCCTTTGCACTCAACTCCTCCAGAAGCCGGTAGATATCCAGCGACTCCGGCGTCGTGTTTACCGCGGGAAGGCGCTCGCCGGCAATGCGATACTCGATGGTGCCAATGACGGCCGTCACCTTTCCCGCCGCGCGAAGAATTGAGTCAATCAGGTAGGAAGTAGTTGTCTTGCCGTTGGTTCCCGTGATTCCGGTGATCAAAACCCCAGCCGCATTCGGATAAAAGCGGCGCGACGCCATGGCAAGGGTCCGGCGTCCGAATGGAACTTGAATCCACGCTCCTGTAAAGGTTTCCGGCGCGGTGAGTTCGCTCACTACAGCTACAGCGCCCTTCCGAATTGCATCGAGAGCAAACTGACGACCATCCGCCCGGGCGCCTTGAAATGCGAAAAATACCTGACCGGCACTAACCCTGCGGGAGTCATAATCAAGGCCCGAGACCGGAACGGACGCGATCGCCGGATCGAGCGCCGCGGATTCGACGGTGTCTTGAAGCAGTTCCGCAAGGGTCATGCCGCTACCGCTCGAAACGGACCTTCACCTTCTGCCCGGCGATCATTCGGGCTCCCGGAGGAGGATCCTGATGCCGGGCAATGCCGGTGCCGTCCAACTCGATACGGACTCCTTGTGCGCTCGCTTCCTCGACCACGGCTCGCAGGGATTTGCCTAGGAATTCGGGCGCTGGGGGCCCGGTCGGCACCTCGGGCGCCTGCGCGCTTTGCTCCTCCTCCATCTCCGCGTGAATCTCCGCTGCCGCGCTGGTGGATACTCCGGGATCAGCCACGTCGGCTGCCACTGACGGCTCAGGCTGCTCTTCGAAAACAGCCGGGTCGACGTTATCCTGCGGGACATTCATGGCGCGCAGAGCAACCTGGGTGATCTCCTTAAATACCGGTCCGGCAATCACTCCGCCGTATTTCGTCGACCCGTTCAGCGTCACCACTACGACTACAGCCGGGTTCGTCAAAGGAGCGAAACCGGCGAACGAAGCGTGGTAGTAGCGCGAGTATCGCTTGGTACTTTTGTCGAACATCTGTGCCGTGCCGGTCTTCGCGCCGAAGGTGTAGCCATCCAGGCGGATGTGCCGGCCGGTGCCGCGCAGAACAACGGTTTCCATCATGCGGCGCATCGTGAGGGCCGTCTCGGGCTTGAGGATACGCACGGGTTGCTCCCTTTCCGCTCCGTGGGAAACCAACCGGATGGGACTATCCTCGTCCGAGGGAATTGTCAGGTGCGGCCGGACAAGAAGGCCGTTGTTGGCTATTGCCGACATTGCTCGCGCCAACTGTACTGATGTCGTTAGCACCTCGTGGCCCATAGCGACCGATCCCAGGGAGGTGGGCTGCCATCTTTTCAGCCGGAACACCAGCCCCGCGCTCTCGGAGGGAAGCTCGATCCCGGTTGCCTGATTGAATCCGAACCGCGTCAGATATTCATGCAGCTTGGCCTCGCCTGTACGCATGCCGATCTTGAAGGCACCGATATTCGACGATTTCGCGAGAATCTCTTCTACCGTTAGTTCGCCGTACCCGCCCTTGGCCTCATGAATGGTGCGGCCGTGCATCCGAAAAGCGCCGTTGTGGCAGAAGAAACGCGTTTCCGGCGTAATGTTGGTTGTTTCGAGCGCGGCGGCGATCGTGAATACCTTGAAGACGGACCCGGGTTCGAACGGATCGGTGACAGCGAGATTCTTTCGCGCTACGTAGTCCTTTTTAGACTTCGGCGGCTCGTTCGGATCGTAGGTTGGGTAGTTCGAGATTGCCAGAACTTCGCCGTTGTAAGGATTCATGACGACGGCCGTTCCGGATTGGCAATTGTGCTCGAGGACGGCACGTTTCAGCTCGGTGTCGGCTACAAATTGAATCCGGCGATCGATGGTGAGGTGAAGATCGCGGCCGGCGTATGGCTTTGTTTGAACGGTGGACTCGAAGCCGCGATCCTTGACGTCGCTCGTTACCCACTCGAAGCCGGGGTACCCGCCGAGTTCGTCCTCAAACTGTAGCTCGACGCCCGCGTCGCCCTCTTCCTGGTGGTTGACGCTACCCAGCAG
>CAYTVP010000219.1:0-7513 GCA_964441675.1 uncultured Solibacteraceae bacterium
ATCCGATCCAGAGAAAATGCCCGAGATTGCGGCACAGCGATCGGCCATCGAACGGTGGCTGAAAGCAGGACATAGCATCGACCTGTTTCTGACCCTGCACAACACCGAAACGGCAGAATATCTTTTGGGTCCTTCGGGCGACTCCGGTAAGTTTCGAACGCTGGCCGAAGAGTTTTTCCAGATTCTCAAGGACAAGACATCGTTTGCGCCATCGCGTCCGCTCGGCTATTCCCCGATGGTTAAAACGTTCGCCGATCGCGGAAGAAAGACGGTCGTCCAGGGCCTGCTCGCGGATTTCGGCATTCCGGCGTTTTTGATGGAACAGCGCATTGCGCACAACGAAAAACTCGGCCGCCAGCCGAATATTCCGGACCGGATACTCTTTGGTGGCGAGCTGATTCGCGCGGCTGCCGCCGCGGTTCTACGCAAATAGCGGCTTGATTAGCTTGCCGCCAACGTCCGTCAGGCGGAAATCGCGCCCCTGTGAACGATAGATGAGCTTCGTATGATCGAGACCCAGCATGTACAAAATGCTCGCCTGGACGTCGAAGACTTCTATCTTTTCTTCTGCTGGAGAGAATCCTAGCTCGTCGGTGCTGCCGACGACGCGGCCGCCGGCCAGCCCGCCGCCCGCCATGAAGATCGAATAGGCGTCGATGTGATGGTTGCGCCCGATCTTGTCTTTCTCGCGGACTTCGCCCATCGGCGTCCGGCCGAATTCACCACCCCAGATCACCAGCGTCCGATCCAGAAGTCCCCGCTGCTTCAGATCACGGATCAGCGCGGCGGTAGGTTTATCAATTTCCTTCGTAACGTCTTCGAGCGGCTTGGTCAGATCCTGATGGTGATCCCAATCGGTGTGATACAGCTGCACGAAACGAACGCCACGCTCCACCAGCCGGCGAGCCAGGAGACAGTTGTTGGCATAGGACGCCTTGCCGGGTTCCGCTCCATACATGGCAAGAGTCTTCGAATCTTCTTTCGTGACGTCGATCAGCTCCGGCCCACTCGATTGCATTCGATACGCCATCTCGTAGGCATCGATACGCGTGGCAATCTCCGGATCGCCAGTGACTTTTTGCGTCATCTGGTTCAAGTCGCGGATTGCGTCCAACGTCTGGCGCTGCTCGGCGCTATCGACGCCGCGCGGATTCGATAAATCGAGAATCGGATCGCCCACGGAACGGAATGGGACACCCTGATGGGAGGTGGGTAGAAAGCCGCTGGACCACAGCGCGGCACCGCTGCGAGGTCCGCGTGGGCCGGATTGCAGTACGACGAACCCAGGGAGATCTTTCGAGTCGCTACCGATCCCATAGCTGATCCAGGAACCCATGGATGGACGGCCCGGACGTACTGAGCCGGTGTTCGTGAACAGCTTCGCCGGACCATGATTGAAGTTCTCGGTGGAGACACCGTGAATCATGGTCAGCTCGTCGGCAACAGTCGCAATTTCCGGCAGCAATTCCGAAACCCAAAGACCGCCCTTCCCTGCCCGGTGGAACTCACGGCGCGTTCCGAGCAGCTTCGGCGTTTCTTTCGAGAAGCTGTCCATAAACGCGAAGCGCTTTCCCTTCAAATAGGACTCCGGTGTTGGCTTGGCGTCCCATTTCTGAAGCTCCGGCTTGTAGTCGAACAATTCGAGCTGGCTGGGACCACCGGCCATGAAAAGGTAAATGATGTGGTCGATACGCGGCGGAAAATCCGTCTTCTTGGCCGACGCCGCGCCGCCCAGCAGCGACGCCAGCGCGATTTTTCCGACGCCCACCCCGCAGTCTTGAAAAAGCTGCCTGCGCGTGCGCTTCTGCAGGAAACTGTCGGCTGAATTTTTCATCACGGCCTCGTCACAAACTCATCGAGATTCAGAATTACGCGCGCCGCTCCGGTCCAGACGCCAATTTCGTCATCCTGCGAATCGCGGCGGGCGTTCACAAAGCGGACCATACGGTCCATCTCCTCGGCCCGCGGCTCTCGCGCCAGCGCGGCCAGCCAGCCATAGCGGATACGCGGCGCATCTTCAGCCCCTTGCCCGATCATCCTCTTGGCAAGCGCCTCCGCGGAATCGATTGTCAGTTCATCGTTCAACGAAATCAAGGCCTGCAGCGGAGTATTCGACCGGACCCGCCGCGTACAGCTGACAGTAGCGTCCGGCGCATCGAATACCAGCAAGGCGGGGTGTGCGGCAGACCGCTGGAAGAAGGTATACAGACCTCGCCGGTACCGGTCGGGACCCATGGATGTCGCCCACTCCCTGCGAACCTGCGTAACGTCATTGGCACCAGCTGGTATGGTCGGATAGACACTGGGGCCGCCGATTTCCTCGCTGATCAGGCCACCGGCAACAAGCGCCGAATCCCGGATAATTTCGGCATCCACCCGCAGCCGATCCTGGCGTGCCAGCAGGCGATTATCCGGATCCACGGCCGTGGCATCCGGCCTCGCGTCCGAGGCTTGACGATAGGTGGCGGACGTAACGATCGTCCGATGGATTGCCTTTTGGCTCCATCCGTGGTCCTGAAATTCGAGCGCCAGCCAGTCGAGCAGTTCCAGGTGCGACGGCTTGTCGCCCTGTGTCCCGAAATCGCTCTCGGTCGGGACGATACCTTTCCCAAAGTACTCCTGCCACATCCGGTTCACGGTTACGCGCGCGGTCAAAGGGTTGCGTCCGTCAACAAGCCACTTTGCAAGGTCGAGCCGATTCGGTTTCGGTCCTGCTGCCTTAAGCGGTGGCAATGCCGCGGGGGTTCCCGGCTCCACGGTCACACCTTTGCGCGTAAAATCTCCGCCCAGGTGGATGTAGCTGACACGCGGCTCGGGAAGCTCGCGCATGACCATCGTCCGCACCAGCGGCGGCCGCTTGCGGCGATGCTCGTTTAACTTCTTCCGGAGGCTCTTGAGTTCCGGATCGTTCTCGGCATTGCCGGACAGCATATCCTCGCGCTTCCGGATGTCGCCTTCGATGGCGTAAACTTCCTTCTCCCAAGCCGCGAAAACAGTCTTCTCTTCCTCTGTTCCCAACTCAAGGAACGGCTTGTTAAAGAACTTGCGATCCGCTTCCTTGTCGACTTCGTCGACATTGTTCAGGAAAGCGAACAGCTGGTAAAACTCACGCTGGCTGATCGGATCGAATTTATGGTCGTGACAGCGCGCACAGGCGACCGTCAGCCCCAGGAAAACCGAGCCCGTAGTCGCCACCCGATCGGCCACCGCCTCGACGCGATATTGCTCGAAGTCGATACCGCCTTCGTAGTTAGAAGGAGTGTTCCGGTGGAAGCCGGTGGCAATCAGTTGTTCGATCGTGGGGTTGGGCAGCAGATCACCAGCCAACTGCTCGATGACGAACTGGTCGAACGGCATATCCCGGTTCATCGCATTGATGACCCAATCGCGATACTTCCAAATGTCCCGCGGAGCATCAATCGTGTATCCGTCCGTATCGGCATAGCGGGCAAGATCCAGCCAGTGGCGTCCCCAGCGCTCACCATAGTGCGGCGAACCGAGCAATTCATCCACAACCCGCTCATAGGCATCGGGACGCTGATCGGAAAGAAAGGCCGACAATTGTTCCGGCGTGGGCGGAAGGCCGGTGAGGTCCAGATGGACACGCCGCAGCAGCATGCGGCGATCCGCCTCCGGCGAAGGCTGCAAGTTGGCTTTCTCCAGCCGCGCCAGAATGAAGCGGTCGATCGGATTTCGAACCCAGCCGCTGTTCTGGACCTCCGGCAGCGCGTGCCGTACCGGAGGATGGAGTGACCACAGATCCGCGTCCTGGCGTTTGCTTCGCGCAAAGGATTCCGGTGCGGGAAGACCCGCCGCAACCCATTCTTCAATCGCCTGGATCTCTTCCTCTTTGAGCTTCCGACCGGGGGGCATTTTCAGGTCGCCGTCATGCCGAAGCGCCTTCAAAAGCGTGCTCGCCGCCGGTGCCGATGAATCCACGGCAGGTCCGCGATTACCTCCCTTGAGGATCGCTTCCCGCGATTCGAGAGACAAGCCGCTGGATAGTGCTTTCTCCGAATGACAGGCGATGCAGTTGGTCTTCAGCACTGGCTGCACGGATTTTTCGAAAAGGGCGATCCCGTCGGCCGGGCTCTGCGCCGCCAGCGCCATGCCGGCAAAACTCAGGAGAGGTAGTTGAAGATACCGCATTGATGGCGAAATGCCTCTTGCCGTTAGCATCATATCGCTAAATGGCGAATTTTTCCGAGCGCCTTATCAGGCACCCAACCAGCGCAACAAGATCCGGCATTGCCGCGAACGGAACATTCGCTTCAATGAGAACAGCAACTTGCGGCGTGGGTCGGCGTCAAGATGGGGTACGCTTCAGTACCAATAGCAGCTCACGCTCACCGGCTTCCACCTTGAACTGGATCTCGTCCGCAAAAATGCGTCCGCGATACAACATTCGGAAGTCCTGGCCCTCTTCCTTTACAACGACGTAGAAGAACATCTCCTGGTCGTCCACGCTTCCATCCTGAATGGGCAATTCGCCGAACTGGTTGGTGAGAGTGCCGGTCAAAGTATTTCCCGACATTTTCAGCACGAGCGTGTTCTCCACAGTTCCACTCGATGTGGCGAAATCGCCTTTATAAGTGCCGGAATAGTCGGCTGCGGCAAGGTTCAGTACCACCAAACAAACAGCAAGAACCAGCCGCCGCATAACCCGTATACCGCCCTCTATACCGCATGGATACATCATTTTCGAAAGGCCAGTGGCAGGCCAGTAACCACGATATAATACCGGGCGTCTGGATAGGTGTTACCGAAATCGGAATGAAGCTTCATACGCTCCGCCGGCAAGCGTTGGTCGTCGTGCTCGCCGGTGTATCACAAATTCTCCCAGCGGCCGATACGGCTACGCCTTCCGCAAAAGCCCCGGGATTCGACCAGATCGTTAAACCGGTCGTCAGCAAGACCTGTCTTTCCTGCCACAACGACACCGTAGCGTCCGGCGGCGTCAATCTGGTGCCGTTCAATAATGCGGCCACATTAAGCAAGCATCGCGCCGGGTGGGAGCGAATTCTGCTCAAGATCCGCACCGCCGAGATGCCGCCGAAGGGCGCGCCGCGGCCGCCGCAGGAAACTCTCGATGCCGTTGTCGACTTCCTGGCTGGCGAATTCGAACGGGCGGACCGGAATCTAAAACCGGATCCCGGACGCGTAACCGCACGGCGCCTGAACCGCAACGAGTATTCGAATACTGTCCGGGATATCCTCGGTGTCGATTTTCATGCGGGTGAAGAATTTCCGACAGACGACCTCGGCGAGGGCTTCGACAATATTGCCGACGTACTCAGCATTTCACCGCTTTTGATGGAGAAGTACGTGTCCGCGGCGGAGAGGATCGCGGCGCGCGCATTGGGTAACGAGCCGCTGCCGAAGCCGGTGAGCGCCGCCTACGAGCCGAACGCGCACAACATCCGGCGAGTGGACGTCAGCACCGCGGAAGCCACTCATCGCGTGGACTTCGACGGCGAGTACGACATCCTGATCGGGATGCCCGGCGCAAGGCCCGTCGATGCCAAGCCGGTGCAGTTGGGTTTCTTCATGGACGGGAAGCTGCTGCATCAGGTTCAAGTCGAAACCAAACCGTCCGACCTGGTCTACTTCAGCCCGTTCTCCGATGTCACTTTCCGGCTTTATCTACCCGAGGGCGAGCACCAATTCCGGGTCGCGTTCCTGAATGACGATTTCATCGCCGGGCTGAAGGAGAAAAGCTACTACCGGTCCAAAGAGAACAAGTGGCCGGCATCGATTACCTTTACCGGCCCGTTCGCTTCGTCGCGGGAAAACGCCAGCCGCAAACGTCTTCTCGCCTGCGACCCCAACTCCGGCGCGGCATGCGTCGAGAAAATCCTTTCCACCGTGGCGCGCCGCCTCTACCGGCGTCCGGTGACCAAGGCCGAAGCCGCTTCGCTGATCCGCCTGGTTTCGCTGGCGAAAAAAAATGGCGATACCGTCGAGCAGGGTGTTCAGATCGCTTTGCAGGCGATGCTCGTCTCGCCCAATTTCCTGTTCCGCATCGAGCGGGATCCGGATCCTACCGATCCATCGAAGGTGCACCGGGTCAGCGACATCGAGCTGGCATCGCGGCTGAGCTACTTCCTGTGGAGTTCCGCGCCGGATGAGGAACTGCTCCAGACCGCCGAAAAAGGCGTCCTCCACGAACCAGCGGTTCTCGAAGCGCAACTGAAGCGCATGCTCAACGATCGCCGCTCGGCTTCGTTGACGCAGAATTTCGCGGGCCAGTGGCTCGAAATCCGGAACCTCGACTCCGTGAAGCCCGACCCCGATAAGTTTCTAAGCTGGGGCCCGGAGCTGCGGAATGCGATGAAGACAGAGACACAGATGTTTCTGAATCATATTCTTCGCGAGAACCGGCCGCTATCGGATCTTTTGGACGCGCGCTATACATTCCTGAACGATCGCCTCGCACGGTTTTATGGAATCGCCGATGTCACCGGCCCAGAGTTCCGGCGTGTCGAGCTTCCGGGTGATCAGCGCGGCGGCATTCTGACACAGGCCAGCGTATTGACGGTTTCGAGCTATCCGACGCGGACCTCGCCCACAATTCGCGGCCGGTACATTCTCAACAATATTCTTGGGACGCCCCCTCCGCCCCCTCCCCCCGACGTGCCGGCACTGGATGCCTCCAAGGTAGGCAGCGAAGTTTCCCTGCGCAAACAGCTCGAAGAGCACCGGAATAATGCGGTATGCGCCTCCTGCCACGCGAAGATGGATGTACTCGGCTTCGCGCTTGAAAATTACAACGGCATCGGCAAATGGCGGACCGTGGATGGCAAGTTCACCATCGACTCGGCTGGTGTTCTTCCCGGGGGCAAGGCATTCGCCACACCCGTAGAGATGAAGGCAGTACTCAAAGAACAGATGCCGGATTTCGCGCGCTGCGTAATCGAAAAGATGATGGTCTACGGTCTCGGCCGGGGGCTGGCGCCTTACGATAAGCCCACAATCAACGGGATCGCGGCGAAGCTTCAACCGGCCGGATATCCATTTCGGGATATTGTCGAAGAGGTAGTTCGCAGCCTGCCCTTCCAGTCGCGAAGGGGCGAGTTCGTCACCAGCCAAGATCGGAATAAGAAGGAGATTGCCCAGAAATGATCACGCAGAAGGCCCTTCCCCGCCGGATGTTTCTTCGAGGTGCCGGAGCTGCGGTTGCGCTGCCCTTCCTGGACTCGATGGTCCCGGCCCTTGCGAAGGCGTCGACAACGGCCGAGAAGCCCGTGCGCATGGCATTCGTCTATGTGCCCAATGGCATCGACATGCGGAACTGGAATCCCGATTACGAGGGTCCGCTCGCAGCCATGCCGCGCATCCTGAAACCGCTCGAGCCGTTCAAGCAGGATTTCAACCTTCTCAGCAATCTCACGCATAATGCCGGACGCGCGCTGCTGGACGGCGCGGGCGACCATGGCCGCTGCTGCGCCGCCTACCTAACCGGCGTACAGCCCCGCAAGACAATGGTCGATATCCGCTCCGGCGTCTCGTTCGA
>CAYTVP010000220.1:0-7503 GCA_964441675.1 uncultured Solibacteraceae bacterium
TGTGCGGAAACATGGACTATTGGGACTTCGCCATTACGTTCCGCTCCGCCGAGGAGTTGACCGCCGAGCAGCGTGCCTTGCTGCGCAGGCCCAGAACGTCGAATGTACTGACGAAGTATTACTCGATCGATGGGGCGATCTGGGTGTGGACAACGTTTTCGCCGGATCAGGTCGATCTCAATTTCCGCAATCCAAAAGTCCTGATGACGGTGATCGACACACTGCTTCTCTATATCCGGCGGGGCGCCGACATGGTACGTGTCGATGCCGCCACCTACATGTGGCACGAGCCGGGGACCAGCAGCGCCAGTCTGGAGAACACTCACGAGTTGATCAAGATGTTTCGGGATGTTCTGGATGTTGCGGCGCCCCGCGTAGCTCTGATTACGGAAACAAACGTCCCTCATGCCGAGAATATTTCTTATTTCGGCAGCGGCTACGACGAAGCGCAGATGGTGTACAACTTCGCACTGCCACCGCTGGTGTTGCATGCTTTTTACCGCCAGGACACTACGTGGCTGTCGGAATGGGCCCGCAATCTGCAGTATTCGACGTCATGCACGACGTATCTGAATATCCTGGATACGCATGACGGGGTCGGCCTGCAAGGTGTATCCGGAATTCTGCCCGCCGAAGAGATTCAGTTCATGGTAGAGCAGGCAATTGCCCGCGGCGCACTGATTTCAATGCGTTCTGTAGAAGGTGAAGGCGAAGCCGCCTACGAAATCAACACCACCTGGTACAGCGCATTGAATCTGCCTGCCAGTGGGGAGGAGCGGGAGCTGCAGGTACGGCGGTACACAGCGTCGCGCTCGATCGCATTAGCGCTGCGCGGCGTGCCGGGAATTTACTTTCACGGGCTGATCGGCAGCCGGAACGATCTGGAAGCGGCGGTGAAATCGGGAGTGAAGCGCGATGTAAACCGGGCGATGGTGGATGAATCGGAGCTGAGATCTCAACTCCGCCGGCCGGGTTCGAAAATCAATCTGATAGCCAAGCATCTCGGAAAGCTTCTTGAGCTGCGCGTTCGCCTGACGTCATTTCACCCAAATGGCGAGCAGCGGATACTCAACTTGGGATCGCGATTGTTTGCTGTTCTGCGAACTTCACCGGACGGTGCCGAGCATGTTCTAGCTATCACAAATGTTAGCAATGAGCGCCAGCAGGCTCGAGTTCCGGTGGAGGTACTGGGGTTGCCAGAGGTTCCGCAATGGTACGGCTTAACCGGAGGACGGGGATGGCCTGTCGAAGACGGATTCCTCCCGCTCGAGCTTCAACCGTTCGACGTTCTTTGGCTGACGCCAGTGACGGAGCTTAAGCTTACTGGTGAAGGATCAACAAGATAGTTGATACTATCTATAGTAGATGATGACTGCCTTTCGGACACCGCATCAGCCGTTGCCCCAGCCTGAACCGGTTGGCGAGCTGGCTGATGGGACGAAAGTGTTCCGGCGGGCTCCTCGCATGCGCGCCTGCTCGCAGAAGGATCCAAAGGGAAAGACTTGTAACGGGCACTTGAAACGCTGGTTTGCGGCGCCGGCTAGTGTTCTAGCAGAATATGGGCCCGAGATTTATCGCTGCGAAAAGTGTAAAACTATCTACTTGCCGTACGCAGGGGAATCACGGACTGCGATCCTTGCCTGGTAGTCGAAGATGATCGCGGATTAGAAGAGAGACCGCATCGGAGCCGGCAGATGGGCTTTTACCTTCTCCGATGCGGTCCGCCCCAGATTCTGTTTGGGGCTAGAGGACCGGACGTCAACGCCCAGCGATTGTGGGAAAGGCCCGCGTCCTTCTAACCCTTCCACCAGCCTCGCGCGGAACGCTGCAACCCGTATCCCAAGGAGAACCCTTGAGGGAGCCGTCAGAAAAAACCCCTCCATTGCAACCCACAGCCAGCGACCGGAGAACGGCTCCAACAACCCTTACCGCCTCCCACACGAGCACGATCCTGGTTGGAGCGCGCGCTCGTCCTATCACTGCCTGCCAGTTGCAACAGAGGGCAGGTTTTAGAGTGACTCCATCAATTCGCACTTCTCCGGTGCATGCTGACTGCCATTTGACGACGACGAAGAATGAATAGCTTGCAAAGGATGCCGGTCTCGCTCGGAGAACATGTCGCAACACTCCTGTGGCGCTGTGACACACTGTTGAGTTGACGCGCACGTTGGCCGTATTGGCGGCAATCTTACTGCCTTGGTCTCTTCCCGCGCAGAACGAGGAAGGATTTCGGGCCTACACGGACCCTCCCCGTCTCCTGCTGCGTCCGCAGCGGCTTCGCCTGTTGCAGCGCGAGAAGCAGCGCGAGTCGATGCGCTGGCAGCAGTTCGATGCGCTGGTGTCCGGCAAGGCAAACATGCCGGAGGCTGGATTCGCGTACGCGCTGTACAGTTTGATTGCCGCGAAACCTCAGTATTGCCGGGACGCCCAGCGTGGCGCGGGCCAGGATCTGCGGCAGATGGCTCTTGTTTACGACTGGTGTCAGGTCTCCGAAATGGCGCCGGCTTTAAAGCAAGCGGCAGACCGGGCGGCGAAGGCCGACGACGTTCCGACCGTCCGGAACCGTGCGTTCGCCGCACTTGCCTTGGCCGACGCTGAACCGAAGTGGAGCGAAGCGACGATGAAAGACATCGTCGAGCGGTCATGGCGCGGCGTTATCGTCCCGAAGCTCCGTCAGGGGGCGCCGCTACCGAGAAATGATACGTATGCGCTTTTTGAGCTCCTGCACGCGGTACGCGACAACCTGCAGATCGATCTGCGCGATCCGATACAAGGCTTCTTTCGCGAATTGCCGATATTTCATCTCTTAAGCTATTACCCGGCGGCATACCCCGGTCCGGAGAACGAATTTCGCATTCCCTACTACCAGCAGGACGGCGAGCCGGATCTCCGGATCGCCGCGCTTTCCCGTGCTGCTGAGCTCTCGATGGTGGCGTTCGACAACAATTCCACGGAAAGTCAGGCGATGCAAAGCTGGATTTTGCAGGATCGTTTTCTGATGCGAGGCCCTTTCGGTATTGTGTATGAATTTCTATGGGCAAATCCGTATCAACCCGGCATTACGTATCATGCGCTACCGAACGCGTTTCACGATAAGCGCGGGGGGCGTTTGTTTCTGCGGTCCAACTGGGAGGAGGAAGCTACGTTCTTTTGCTACGACAACGGAAAGGGACAGGTATTCGAAGCAGGCAAGCGGGCCGATGTCAATGTTCTGGCACAGCGGAAGCCGATTCGAATCGGCGCCGCGACGGTGATCGTCGGAACGGATCCCACTGTCTTCGAGATTGGCCAGCCAGTCAATGAACCCGCCGAAGCGGACGCGGACGAGGCGCCAGCGGGAGAACCCTGGTTCGTAGTGGGTTTGAAGCCGAACGCTCCCTACGATGTCGAAGCAGACGATGAGGAAATGTGGGAAGCCCGCACTGATGCGGGCGGTACGCTGTCATTCGACTTCAAAAAGCCGCGGCGAAAAACGGTCCGGATTCACCCTCCGCAGAACAAATAGTGCTGAGGCTATGATGAAGCAACGTTATGAAAACCCTTGCCCTCGTTCTTGCCGCTGCCGCATTGTCGGCGGCGCCGCTTTCGGAAGCCGATCGCAGCAAGGCCATCGAACTTCTTGAGAAAACGCAGGCTGATCTGTTGGGGAAGCTGGACCTATTAACAACCGCGCAGTGGACTTACAAACCAGACCCTACTCGCTGGTCGATTGCCGAGTGCGTGGAGCACATCGTGGTAACGGAGCGCAGGTTTCTCGAAACCGCGCGAAAGACGCTCGACACGCCGGCTGAGCCGGAGAAGTATCAGAGTGACAAAGACGATTCGCTCTATCAGGCCATGCAGGATAGAAGTCAAAAGGCCACAGCCCCGGCCGAGGTCGCGCCGTCCGGCCGCACGGAGTTCGGTACGACGACCTCCGGCTTGCAGGCGTTTCGGACTACGCGGGCCGCAACAATCGGATTTGTCCGAGAGACGAAGGGCGACTTGCGCGCGCACGGAGCGAGGCACCCCGGCTTTGGAGACATAGACGGCTACCAGTGGGTTCTTCTGGCCGCCGGTCACGGGGCGCGGCACACCAAACAGATAGAAGAAGTGCTGGCTGCTCCGAAGTTCCCGAGGTAACGTCAGTCCTTCGCGAAGGTCAGCCGTCCAAACCGGCCAGGATTGTGCGGATGCGGCTGGGGTAACGCCGAATCGGACCATAAGCTGAGCCGCCGCTTCGGCTCCGTACCGTCCCAGCGGTTAAGGTTGGCGGTCCAGAACGAGCCCGGCTCCGGCGGAAGTTTCCTGGCCAGCTCTTCAAAGTTTTTCCAGGGAATCGCGACTTCGAGCGTCCACCCCTGATCCTGATCCTGGGTTTGGTTCAGCGTGCCGCGCAGATTGGTGGCCAGTTGGACCCCGGCAAAATCGACGCGTTTGATCAGGAGCTGAGGGAAGGCGTAAAAATAGTCGTACAAGGTACCCTTAGCATTCATCTCCAGGCCGTAGTAGAAGGTTTGCCGCGGGTCGGGATTAATGAAGATCTCTACCGCATCGTCCTTGTAGGTCGGATCGTCGCGATGATCGTAGTGCGCCACAATGTCTGCGTCCATGCACTGATAGCCGACATAAAGATTGGTATCGTCCCAAAGCAGCCTGGCGACAGTCGGCTGTTTCGCGCCGCTTTGAAAGTCCCACGGAAACTGCATCTCCAGGGTGTTGGCGCGGGCCCAGGCGGCATCGTCCAGGCGTCCATCAATCACGAGGGCGGAGGTTGCGCGCTTCACTTCGTACCGTGGAATTTCGGGCAGCGGGCGCGCCGCCGCTGCCTGCATACCGATCGCCTTACGCGCTGTCAGGTCGAAGCGGGCGCCGGCCGGAAGGAAATAGAACGATTTACCTGCTTCGTAGATGGCTACCTTGCTTGCGCCCGCCACCTCAAACGCGTTGTCGCGCACCACGATTGCGGTGTCTTCGTCGATTCCGATTCCGAGGAGATCAGGATGCCGTTCGACAACCTGGAGCAGATCCCGTTCGCGCCGCCGTGCCAGCAAGTGCTGATCGATCGCCACGGGCGACAGTAAGCCGAATCCCTGTTCATAGCCAGGCGCCATCATAATCGTATTGCCGGACCGGGCTCCCCGAACGAGATACGAACCCATGATTGTGGCGCCGGCGGAGCTGCCCGCTACGACGCCGCCACGCGTGAGTACCTCTTCAATCTCTCGCTGGGTTCTTGTATTTAGATAAGCATCCACCAGACGCCACTGGCGTCCGCCTGAAAGGAACACACCTCGCGCGGTACGGAGCGGCGCAACGAAGGGTTCCGAATCGGCGACGGCACGGTCGCGAGTGTGCAGCACCGTGATATGCGAAACGCCTGCCTTTTTTAAAGGAGTTGTTTCTATGTAGCGGGCATCATAATTTTCCTCTTCGCCTGCTGTCGGGATCACCACCCAGGGAGATGCCGATCCGCCGGCCAGCCGGACCATGCGGTCCACGATCTCCGGGCCGATGTCTCCGCCGCCAATAATCACCAGCGAGCCGGCCGCCGGCGTAGTGACGGGTGGCGAAGCCGCCAGCAGGAGTGCGAGTGTAAGAGCGAACGTCATCGTGATTCCAGATTGAAGCAGCGTTACTGTTTGACGGTTGGATACTGGATGCCCAGTTGCTCCAGATATGTCGAATATTTAGAAGGATCGTAGTAGAAGGGCTTCATCTTGTCGCGAAAGCGATCCATCCTGTCCTTGTTCATTTCGATGGCGGGCTGGTCGGTGTCGGCGATAAAGGGTGTATATTTCTGGTCTTTCGTCTGGACGTCGCGGAAGTACTTCCACGCTTCTTCTATCAACGCTGGCTGCGTCAGGTAATCGAGCGCGGTCGTTGCCTGTACTTTTGCTCCGGCTGTGGAGCCCTTGTGCGCAATCGGCGTTGCCATGGCGATCGCATTCGCCCAATGATGCCCTGGCAGGCCGGGAATATTGGCGGGATATCGCATGTAAACCATCGGAGCAACCCACGAAATATCGCCGACATCATCCGAGCCGCCTCCGCGCCGGTTTTGCTCATCTTGCGGCGGTGTGGACAAGTCCTCGACCTTCTCTTTCAGGCCATCTTTCTGCGAAGAGTTGATTTCGCGCTGCAGCGCCTTGGCAAGCTTCTGATCGGCTTCCGACCATTGCGGCATTCCGACCATCAGGATGTTCTTCTGCTGCACTTCAGCCATCGGTTTGTTGAAATGCGTTGGCCAGGCCGATCCGACGATTCGTTTTGAAACTGTTGTTCCGGTCATCAATGTCGCACCCTTCGCCATGGTGTCGCCGATCTCCTGCATCTCCTTGATGTGCAGATAGTCGAGCTCACGGAAGTAATACCAGACGGTAGCTTCTTCCGGAACCACGTTCGGCTGATCGCCGCCATTGACGATCACATAGTGCGACCGCTGCTGCGTACGCAAATGCTCGCGCTTGAAGTTCCAGCCGGCATTCATCAACTCAACTGCGTCCAGGGCGCTACGGCCGCGCTGGGGAGCTCCTGCCGCGTGCGCGGCTTCTCCCTTGAAGGTGTACTGGATGGACACCAGGCCGGTGTTTATGGGACTGACGCCGTAGTTGGTTGCGAACTCGCTGCCGACATGGGTACCAAGAACAATGTCCACATCCTTGAATAGACCGGCCCGGATGAAGAACGCCTTCGTAGCCACCAGTTCGTCGGCGACGCCGGGAATGATTTTCAGCGTCCCGGCGATGTTGTGATTCTCCATCATTTGCTTCAATACAATGGCGGCGACGACGTTTACGGCCATTCCGGAATTGTGGCCTTCTCCATGTCCGGGAGCATTCTCGACAATGGGATCGTGGTAGGCTACCCCCGGTTTTTGCGAAGCGCGTGGGATACAGTCGATATCTGTGATGAAAGCGATGACCGGCTTTGGTCCGCGATGAGACCAGGTAGCTACCCAGGCCGTCGGCATTCCGGCAACACCGCGTTCGACCCGGAATCCATTCTTTTCGAGCAATGCCGTCAGATATCGTGACGTTTCCACTTCCTGAAAACCAAGCTCCGCAAAGCTAAAAATGGAATCCACCATTTCCTGTACCAACTTCTGCCGTTTGTCGACTTCTGCCATCGCTTCCTTCTTTAGGGAATCAAGCGACGGAGCTTGAGCCATCAGACCAAGCGAGCAAACCACCAAGATAGAGAGAGCACGCTGAACCATGAAGCGATTGTACTCATCAAGGCTTGCCTGGAGCACCCAGCCCAACCGCCTGTCGCAGATCCGCGCGGGAAAAACACGCTATCTGGATCTCACCATCTCGAATCCTACGGAGGCTGGCTTTCGCTACCCTGAGGAGGCAATTCTCGAGGCGCTGGCCGATCGCCGCGCCCTGTCATATGTTCCCGCGCCGCTGGGATTGCCGTTTGCCCGTGAAGCCGTGTCCGAATATTACCGGCGCCGCGGCATCCGTGTTCCAGCGGACCGGGTTTTGCTGACGGCAAGCACCTCCGAGGCCTATTCGATGC